>NZ_JADBVM010000179.1:0-5011 GCF_020244875.1 Microcystis sp. M44BS1 | reverse complement strand
TTTTTTTTGCAATAAAACTACATAAAAAAAAGATCATCGTTGTGGGTGAAATTGACTGATTTACCCGTCTTAATTAGGATCACCTTCTAGGTGTGGCAAGGGTTTCAACCATTGCTGCCCAAAAAAGCACAGAACAACCCACTATGAAATTCTATCAAATCGCTGTAACCATGATAACGTCGTTGTTAAATAAAAATCTTTCTCAATTAATTCTTAAGAATTTATAAATATTGCGAAATGTTAATTTAAATATTCTCAAGTTTTTGCAGTCAATAAATAATTTTTACTTATCTTTGTCGGAAAATAGAACTCCTGCAAAAATCCAACATCTACCATGGGGTTAGGAGTCAGTTATCAGTTATCAGTTATCAGTTATCAGTGAGAAGGGGATAGGAAAATGGGGGAATAGGGTAATGGGGAGATAGAGTAATTTCCACTAAAACCCTAAAACCCTAAAACCCTAAAACCCTAAAACCCTAAAACCCTAAAACCCTAAAACCCTACACCCCACACCCCACACCCTACACCCCACACCCGACACCCCACTTATTCAACAAAGATGAAAGAATCATGGCGAGAACGTCTGAATATCTCTCGAATAGCGATTAATGCACCGAGGTTAACCATTGCCTTCTGGTTAGCGGTGGCCGTGGCGGGAATTTTAGCTTTTAGTTCCTTAAAATACGCTCTTTTCCCCGATATCAGCTTTCCAGTCGTAATAATTAACGCCCAAGCGGATTTAGCTACTGCTATCACCACGGAACAGCAATTAACTAAACCCCTAGAAAATCCTCTTTTCTCTCTCCCCGGTCGTCGTGATATTTCCTCGACTACTTCCGCCGGACAGTCAGTAATCAGCATTTTCTTTAAAATTGGCACAAATTTAGACAAGGCCACCGCAGCAGTTAAACAGGCTATCTCGCAAGTCCCTTTACCCTCTCAAGCTACCACAGAAGTTATCCCCGTTGATTTAAATGAGTCGGCAACAGTTACCTATGCGCTGGTGAGTGAGCAGAAAACTCTAGAAGAATTAAGCCAAATCGCCCAAGATAATTTAATTCCGCCCTTAAAAGCTCTCCCAGGTACAGCGAAAGTTAATTTACTCGGTCAAGGTACAGTTAGGGAAGATAATCCCCATAAAAGTTTAACCCGACCATTACCCACGCTGGTGCGCTTTAATGGTCAAGAGGCGATCGCAGTGCAGGTAATCAAAAAAGGTGCAGCCAATAGTCTCGATCTGGCCGCTCAAGCAGAAAAACGGGTTAAAGACATAGCACAAAAACTGCCCGATGTCAAGATAATTTTAGCTGAAACCCAAGCGGAATATATTCGCGCTGCCCTACAAGGCACGATCGATGATTTACTTTTGGCAGTTTTGCTGTCGGTGCTGGTGATCTTGATATTTTTAGGCAGTTTCGCCGCTACAATCATTTCTGCTCTGGTTATCCCCCTATCTCTTTTGGGGACTTTCATTATCATGGCAATCTATGGGTTTAATCTGGAAACCCTGACACTGCTGGCTCTCGCTTTAGTGATTGGCATTGTCGTGGATGATGCGATCGTCGATGTGGAGAATATTTCCCGTTTAATCGACGCGGGGGAAACCCCGAAAAATGCGGCACTCAAGGGGACAAGGGAGATCGGATTAGCTGTGACTGCTTCCACTTTAACCATTGTTGCCGTGTTTATACCCGTGGCTTTTATGGGGGGTGCGGTGGGGCAGTTTTTCCAACCCTTCGGTTTAACTGTCTCGGCTGCGGTGATTTTTTCCCTGTTGATCGCCAGAACTTTATCGCCAGTTTTGGCATTATATTGGCTGAAACCGCAGTCACGGGCAAAAATGACGAAACAAAAGCGACCGGTTGAGAATGCCTATCGACGGCTCTTAAACTGGTCATTGCGTCATCGTTTGCTGGTCATTGCTATTGCTCTAATTACCTTTTTGGCGGGTATTGCCCTGATTCCTTTTATTTCTAGGGGATTTATTCCCCGACTCGATCGCGGCGAGTTTAATCTGGTTTATACTTCTCCTTTGCCGAAAATAACGCAAATTAGCCCTAATAAACCGACGGCTAAGAGTTCTAGTGATAGTTTCGCTTGGATTTCCCAGTTAGCGAGTTCTCCCGAAAGTTTTCTCCTGCGTCGCACTATCCGCGATGGCAGCAAATTAGAAGCGCCAATTTTGCGGGATGGGGAAGTGGAATCGACTTTTCTGATCGCCGGTTTACGGGGTGAGCCGAATCGAGGCAAAATTCACGTTACACTGAAGAGCGATCGTAAATCTCACACCAGTGCCGTGCAGCAACGGATTCGGCAAATTTTACCGCCAATTAGAGGGGTGAATGTCAGTGTCGAGGACATTCCTTTTGTGCAGACGGAAGCGGAAAAGCCGATCCAAATTGCGATTAAAAGCGATAATTTGCCGCTATTGCGCGATAGTGCCGAGAAATTGCGGGTTGAGGCCGCTAAAATCGCTGGTTTGAAGGATATTTCCCTATCATCTAGATTAAATGAGCGGGGGGATTTTTTGGCGATCGAGCGTTTAAATGGTCAACAGGCGATTTTTCTCAGTGCTAATCTCAGTCCGGATTTAGGATTAGAAGATGCGGCGATTAAAATTGAAGCGATTCCTTTACCGGAAGGGATAACTTTACAGCGTTGGGGTACTTCTTCTCAAAGTAGCGATGTTTTGGGCAGTTTTGGTCGCACTTTAATCCTAGCGACAATTTTAATGTTAGGAGTTTTATGGCTATTATTCAGAAGACTGTTAGAAACTATCGTCATCGCTTTATGTTTACCTTTAGCGATTGTGGGGGCAATGTTGGGGTTATTGGTAACGGGTAGTGAGTTTAGTATGATTTCTCTGATCGGGTTTATCTTCCTCTTGGGATTACTCGATAAGAACGCTGTGTTATTGCTGGATTATACTAACCAATTGCGTCAACAGGGTTGGAGTCGGGAGGAAGCGGTTTTAGAAACGGGAATGATTAGGTTAAGACCGATTTTAATGACCACTTGTTCGACAATTTTAGGCATGATTCCGCTCGCTTTGGGATTGGGTACCGGTGCGGAATTGCGGCAACCCATGGCGATGGTGATTGTGGGAGGTTTAGTCACTTCTTCCCTGTTGAGTTTAATTGTTGTGCCTGTGTTATATCTAAGTTTAGAGGATGTTTGGAACCAGATTAAAGCCGGTCAAAAGTAGCTAGTTTTACCGTTTTGGCTTCTGATTACTATAGAGTCGTTTGAATTCTTTTTGTTGTTGATTATGATCGACAATTGGCTCAGGATAACCGCAACGATGTCTTTCTAAGCGGGGGATTTTCCCAGTTACTAAATATTCCGTATCTACGGAAGCTAATTCCGGCAACCATTGACGAATATATTCCCCTTCTGGATCGAATTTTTGTGTCTGACTAGCGGGGTTAAAAATTCTTAAAGGTTTCGGATCCATGCCACTAGAGGCACTCCACTGCCAACCACCATTATTAGCGGCTAAATCGCCATCAAAAAGTTTCTGCATGAAGTATTTTTCGCCTTTTTGCCAGTTAATAATTAAATCTTTGGTTAAAAAACTCGCCACGATCATGCGACAACGATTGTGCATCCATCCCGTTTCATTTAATTGTCGCATCGCCGCGTCAACGATCGGATAGCCAGTTTTTCCCTGGCACCAAGCTTGAAAATGTTCTTCGTTATCCTGCCAAGGAAAATGACGAAATTCTTTTCTATAAGCACCGACCGCCAATTCTGGGAAAAAATAGAGACAATGCTGGTAAAATTCCCGCCAAGCTAACTCTTGCTGCCAAGTGATAATACTATCTTTTGCTTCCTGAGCGCGGCAATTTTCTAATAACTCTAGGGTTGCCGTCCAAATCGTGCGAATACCAATCGCCCCAAATTTTAAAGCGGCACTCAACCGCGAGGTGCCATCGAAAGCGGGGAAGTTACGATCTTCTTGATAATTGTTAATAACCCCTTGACAAAATTCTTCTAATCTGCTAGTAGCGGCTTTTTCTCCGGGGGTGAGGGGTAAGGGATTTTGCCAAGTAAAACCTAAATTTTCTAGGGTTGGTAAGTTAATAGTTTCTGCGAGTTTCTCCCCCTCATTTTCGTCTAATCCTTGCAGGTTTTCTAGGGTTGTGGGGCTGGCTTTGGTTAATTGGCTCCAATTTTTCCAAAAAGGAGTATATACGGTGTAGGGACTTTTTGAGAGGGTGAGGACTTGTCCGGGGGCATGGAGAAGTTGATCCCAGAAGGTTTCTACCTCAATTCCTTTTGTTTGTAAAGCGGCGATTACCTGTTGATCCCGTTGACGCGCATAGGGTTCGATATCGAGGTTAAAAAAAACTGCTTTTGCCGATAAATTGCTGGCTAAGTTGACGAGTGTTTGACTGGGGTTGCCGCGAATAATCAGTAATTGACTACCTTTTTGGCGATAATTTTTTTCTAATTCCTCTAGACAACCGAGGAGATAGGCAACTCTAGCAGGGGCGATATCATCCCCTTCTAAAATAGCAGGATCGAGGCAGAAAACCCCGATAATTTTCGGACTACGCTCCCTAGCTTTACTCAGTCCAATATTATCCGAGAGACGTAAATCGCGACGATGCCAGAAAAGGATTAGATTTGACATAAATAAGCTGCCCGCGCATTTAAATTGCTGGTTGAGATGAGGCAAGAGGCAAGAGGCAAGCCCCCCGACGTCGGGGGGGTTGGGGGGGCGGGGAAAATTCGGCTAATCTAAGGATAGGCGGTTTAAATGCGTCTTAGCTCACTCTTTACTGTAATTATAAGACAGTGGATCAAGAATAATTGTCTAATTTTACAATCTAGCTGTGATTGGCAGTTAGTTTATTGACAAAATCTCGATGTTCTGCTGTTTCTAACCCCCGCTGCAAAATCACTAAAACTTTTCCTAAGTCGCCCATTAATAAAGCGTTTTTATCTAGCCATAAACCGGGGAAGATTTGGGAGCGCATTATGCCATCACTATCGGGTTCTAGTTTAA
>NZ_JADBVM010000178.1:0-42473 GCF_020244875.1 Microcystis sp. M44BS1 | reverse complement strand
TAAGCTGGGGAGAAATCACTCGGCAGTTGGCCTATAAATGCCGTTGGTACGGAAGAAATTACATCGAAATAGATAGATGGTTTCCTAGCTCTAAAAGGTGTAGTAATTGCGGGTATATTGCCCTTGAAAATGCCGTTAAATGTTCGAGAATGGGACTGTCCAGACTGTGGGACTCACCATGACCGAGATATTAACGCTAGTAAAAATATTTTGGCCGCAGGGCTTGCGGTGTCAGTCTGTCGAGCGACCTGATGACCAGAACAGAGTAAATCTGTTAAGGCAGGTGCGAAAAATCCTTCGGGAAAGAAGCAGAAACCTAAATCGTGAGGTTTGGGAATCACCGTCCGTTTACGGCGGTGAGGATGTCAACTGGGTACTCTGTAGTTGAGAGATAAAAAAAGTCAGTAGTGTTCAGGAAAAACTGGGGGGGTGAAAAGTGAAATCAAAAGAAAAGGGAATACCGTTAAAACTACCGTCGTCCGAGTCAGGTTTCTCGATGTTAGAAGTAATCATTGCCATTTTAGTTATTACTGCTTTCTTAACGGGAACCCTACAGTTAATGGCAGTGAATGCCTTATATAAAGTTCGGTCAGAAAGACAAGCTCAAGCTAACTTTTGGATACAAGAAGATTTTGAGGATGTCAAATATTTAGCTTCGACTTTAGATGTGACTTCCAGTCCCAGTTATGTCAGTCCAGATGTGTGTACAAATATCAATCAGGGTTATGGCACAGCTTTGAGAAGAAGACTAACGAATACTCCCCTGACCACCATCACTATACCGACGGCTCAAGAATTAGTACCGACAAGAACAATTGTCGGGAAAAACTATTCTCTCGCTCGAACTTTTAATATTGCTAAACAATCGGATAATCCCCATCGTCTCCGTATTGATTATCAAGTCAAGTTAGCAACGGGTCAAACTCCTAATGATTACCAAAACCAAGAAAATGATGTTATTGCCAGAAGTTCTGTCGAGGTGATTCCCGATGCGTCGTTTAAATGTCCATAAAAATCAGGGTTTTACCCTGTTAGAAATTTTGGTAGCTTTGGCAATTGCGGGAATTCTTGCCGCCTTAACTGGACCTAATTTATTAGCTTGGTTAAATAGCAATAAAGTCCAAGAAGCCACCGATGCTATACAATCAGCCCTACAGGATGCTCAAAAACAAGCCATCCGTCTAGGGAGAATTTGCACGATTAATTTTACTGACGAGACTGGCACTGGTCCCACGGTTTACCGGCAAATAACTGCCAGTGACCCAGGTTGTTTAGTGGCGACTAATACTAATGCGGGTTCCTTAAATCTGCCGCAGGAAGTATTTATGGTGGTGAATAATTTTCCCACCCTGGGCGGCAGTCCGGGGGTGCAGTTTTCCTTTCGGGGTCATGTGCCGCAGGAGCCAAAAAGTAAGCTCCCCCGGTTTGATCCGCCGAAAGATCAAGCGATAATCGTATTATATTCCGCCGCCAATGCCGACGAGCCCTATCCCAACCAAGAGAGAAAATGTATAGTTATCGCTTCTTTGTTAGGAATAGTTAAACAAGGCACTTATAACGGCGATCCTCTAGATACGCTCAATGCCAATAATTGTAAAATCCGTCTCGATGGAACCGAACCCTAATCAGCTTCTCAAGGCAACACACCCCACTCCTGTGCAGTTAATCACCCGCTGCAGGATCGCAGAATCCAACCCAGTAGGACTCCGATACCACCAAAGCGGACAATTTGCCAAAAAACTTCCCCCAGTAGTCCGCGACGGATTCCTTCCCAGAATAGGCGCTTTAATTCCCCTTCTTTAAGTAAATTGCTTTCTAAAATTACCTCTAATTCTTGAATCTGTTCGCGAATTTGTAACAATTCCTTTTCTAGTTCAGGTAGGGGATTTTCCCGCCATTGGGGTTCTATTTGGCTAAATTGTGCCTCTAGGTCTTTTTTTTGCTGTTCTGCTTCGTTGATCTGTCGATAACGGTCTTTTAATGTTGCGATCGCCGCTTCGACTTCTTCAATCGCTTGGGTAAATTCTGCCGATTCATCGTTAGGGTACGGGTTTTCTTCTAAGGACATGGACTCGATGGTATTTCCTGCGTCTAAACTATAGTTATAGACGATTTTACGGTTTTACGAAACCTTTTGACTATGATTCCATCCCCTGTCTCTTCCTCATCTCAGACTATTGATGATCTATCTACCCTGGAATTGGCGCGGCTCTTGGCGGAACGTTTGGCGATCGCACCGATTGACTGGCATCGTCTGAAGGCTAACCGTAATGCTCGGGCCGCTGAACAATTAGGAACGGCTTTGGTGTTTTTATTAGATAATCAGCCAGAAGAAGCACTTCCTCGGCTACAACAGGCTACAGGCTGGCTCGATCGCTCGATTTCTGCTCCTCCCTGTCCTTCTCATGGTCATGGCCATTAATTCAACCAGCGTTCCTGTTTAATTTGTTTACAAAGTTTCAGTTGGGTTCCTGTTTGATTCCAGTGAACTTGGTCGAAGATTTGATATAACATACACAGTCCTCGGCCATTTTCCGCTTCTTCGGGGGGAAAATCGGGACAATCGCAACTACAGCCATGATGGTGACAACGGGGGGTAAATCCACCACCTTCGTCGGTAATTACCCAAGAATACTCGTCTCTACTGCTAGAAAATTGAACAACCACGGTTTTGCTGGGATCGAGATGATTGCCGTGTTTAGCGGCATTAACTAAAGCTTCTTGCAATCCTAATCTAATTTCTGGTTCTAATTCTTCGGGAATACTAGCGGTCAATAAATCTAAAATCGGACAAAGATACAAGGTGGAAGCGAAACTCATGGTGTTCCAGCTTCGTTTGCTTGTTGGCAGTGAAATAGCAATCACGCGCTTTACCTCTAGCTTTTATTCAATGACTGTTCTCTTACAGAAAGATTAAGGTCTCTTAACCGTCGATCTAGATGATTGCCATACCTAATAAGTCATATTTTGTCCCTTTTATGTCTCTGAGATTGATTAGATATTTTTATGATTGATCTACACACCAATCGAGAATCAAGGCCACTTTGAGCGGGTAATTAATCAAAAAAGTAGTTAACTGGAACGGGGCTTAATATGCTATTATCCTTAACCGTTGACTTTTCAGCCATAAACGGCTAAAGGGTCGGGTTTTTCCCCTTATTTCATCCTACCATATTTGTGTTTTTTTGTCTAAGAAAAGCAGCGCATTCGACGTGGGGAGTTTGGGGAAAGAAATCGGCGGTTTGCACTTCTAGCAGTTGATAATCGCCTGTTTTACAGAGATATTGCAAGTCTCTGGCTAAAGTTGCACTTTGACAACTGATATAAACAATGCGTTGACTTTGCAGCTGTAACAGGCTATCGAGAACAGATCGATCGCAACCTTTGCGGGGCGGATCGAGTAAAATAATGTCGGGTTTAACTGTCAGTTGCGGTAAAGTTTTTTCTACGGCCCCCAAAATAAAGGTTGTGTTGGTAATATTATTTAATTGGGCGTTAATTTTGGCTCGATCGAGGGAAAAGCTATAGGATTCTAGTCCAATCACCTCTTTAACCCGTTTAGCGAGGGGTAAAGTAAAAGTACCGATACCACAGTAGGCATCAATAAGAATTTCTTCACCTTTAAGCTCTAATTTCTGGCAAATAAGCGAAAATAAGGCTTCAGCAGCCTCTGTATTAACCTGAAAAAAGGTATCGGCAGCCAATTGATAGGTTAATCCGGCGAACTTTTCGTTAATATAGTCCCTTCCGGCGATAGTTGTGGTCTGAGTGCCAAAAATAGCATTACCTCGATCGGGGTTATAATTGACGGTTACACCGACTAAATTGGCGTATTTTGCCAGCCATTGCTGCGCTTGGGTCTCAATTCCCTGTAAATTATTATCGGTACTAATCAGGGTTAATAAAATTTCTCCCGTGTGCCGGCCAATTCTTAGGGATAAATGGCGTAATTGTCCTTGATGGGTCTTTTCATCGTAAATTGACCAGCCTTGCTCCTGAATATCCTGTTTTATCTCTGCTAGAAACGGATTTAAAGCTTGATCTTGAATCGGACATTGATTGAGATTAATCAGATGATGGCTGCCGCGACGATAATAACCCGCTTGCACATTGCCGGTGGGGGAAAATCCGAGGGGATAGGTAGCTTTATTGCGATAAGCGAGGGGAGAATTACCGGTGAGGGGAGGATAAACCAAAGGATCGGTAAAACCACCAATTCTGGTTAATGCCTCTTGTACTTGCTCTTTTTTGACCTGCAGCTGAAATTGATCCTCGATGTGTTGCCATTGACAACCACCACATTTATCGGCGACGATGCAGCGGGGCCGGATACGATGGGGAGAAGCTTGTAGAATAGTTTGTAGTTTGCCGATCGCATGACTTTTTTTAATATAGGTGATGCGAGTTTGAATGCGATCGCCAATGACCGTATCTGGCACAAAAATCACTTGTCCTCGGTATTTTCCCACACCTTCGCCCGTATGGTTGAGGTCGGTAATCTCGATCTCGATTAAATCACCTTGTTGCATAGTTAGGGAAACCAGTTTTCAGCCAGGGTTTCTGCTGGGGTAATAATGACTTCTATGGGAATTTCTTGCTTGCTCAATTTCGAGACTATTTGCCTAGCTTTTCCATAACAAGAATCGAAAATTTCGAGGAGATAAGGTTTTAAGCTAGGACTGTCTTCCAGCAGATCGGCAATTTGAACTCGAAAATTAATAATTTCCGCTTCCCATTTATTAGCATTATACTCCCTTTCCGTCTGCCAATAAATTAACTTGAGCAGATGAGCTAATAATTGAATTAACAAACTTTTGAGAGCGTGTCGATTATTTTTTCCCATACTTGCTAATTCCTCGATCAGATTAGTCCAGTCAACCGAGTCAAAATCCTCCTGTCGTAATTGGTTAACGGTTGTCTCGATCCATAGCTGAAAATCTCGATCGTATAAGCTGATCTTCGAGATTGGTATTTGAGCGGTCATGGGAGGTAAACAGTAAAAACAATCCAACTCTATTCTACAATCAAAAGTTAATTTTTCTAAAATCCTAGATCAGCTTTGGCAATTTTGGCCGCCGCTAAAACTTCCTCATCGGGTAATTCTCGCCAGTCGGTCGCACCTATTTCAGTGTAGAATTTTTGATCGTAGGCGCGAGTACGAATTACTACCGGCATAGGGACCGCATGACCTAAAACTAAAGCTTGTTGTTTTGAGTCTAATTTCGCTAAAACCGATCGCAAACTTCCCCCTCCAGAAACCCCAGTAAATATGGCTTCGATGTCTTTTTCATCGTTTAATAAACAGGTGATTCTCGTCCCTACCTGAGACATAACTTCGTTATCAATTCCTGAAGGTCTTTGATCGACAATTAAGAGAGTAACAAAGTATTTTCGCATCTCCCTGGCGATGGTTCCAAAAATAGTTTGATGTACCACAGCAGAATCTAAAAATCGATGAGCTTCTTCAATGGTAATCACTAACTGTTGCGGTCGATCAACGGGGTTTTTAGTTTGTAAAAAATATTCAGCTTTTTTAACATAATTAGCATGAATCCGACGGGTGATCATATTGGTGGCTAACATATAGGAAAGCATATTACTTTGGGAGCCAAATTCAATAACAACGTGCTTACCTGCATCTAAAGCTTGTAAAACCTGATCGATATAATTGTGGGGACAAACACTTTTTAAATATTTCAAACTATCTAGACGCATTAATTTTCTCTGGAGGGACATAATTGATCCCGCATGACCTTGTTTTTCCGTACAGAAGATTTTAATATCCTCGTTACTCATATTTAATAACTGAGTAATCCAAGATTCTCCATACTCGTTATAGAGAATATTGGCATTATCTAAACTAGCTTCCGAGATGCCTAATTCCCGACCGATTAAACGAATATCCTCGATTTCAATCTGATTATAACTTAAGAATAATTCCTGCGCTCCTCGTACTCCCCGGCGTTTGGTAGAATCGGGATCGAGGGTGTAAATTTCCACCTGTCCGGGGAATAATTGACATAATCCTTTCACCGTAGAAACCTCCTTCCCCTCTTTCATCGCTTCCCAACCGTATTCCGAGTGCATATCAAACATGAGGTTAACCCCTGCTTGTTTGCGAATAATGCCCGAAATTAGTAATCTAGTTAAAAAGGATTTTCCCGTCCCGGATTTGCCAAAAACACCGTTACTACGTTCTACAAAGCGATCGAGATTAATACATATTGGCACGTCCATGTCAAGGGGTTGACCAATAGCAAAATTCTTTCTGGTGGGATCATCTTCCCAACCGAAAACCATGCGAAAATCCTGCTCACAAGCTTCATAAACTTGGCTAAAATGGGCGGGAATAGTTTTAACTGGCAGTAATTCTAAATCGGCGCTAGTTTGGGGTTGAAAAGAGCCTAAAGAAGTGTCGGAAACTGCCGGGGAATTACCTCCAGTCGGGGTAAACATGAGCATAGGAGATAGTTCAATAGTACCATAAGTACCGCTACCCGCTAAAACATCGCGCATAAAACTATCATCGGGATGGGGAGGATTCGCGATAATCCGGGGACTGGAGTTACCCAGGGAGACATCGGTGAGGAGACAGAAAAAACGCGAGCGAGTGCCTTGCACCACCAAAAACTTACCGACTCGCATATCTTCTACCGAAATATCCGGATAAAGACGGATTTCTAAACCTTCACTCAGGGAACCTTGAATAACCGATCCGAGGGGCTGTTCACTCATGCTAACCTTTATTTGTGGCGATCTATCCCCCTATTCTGTCACTTTTCCGTTAATAAGTGCAAACTCGATCGGGTTTGGAGATGGGGAAATGGGGATGTGGGGAAATGGGGAGAATAAATACAAGCTGAATGCTGAATATTGATGACCGATGGTAGCTAGAGGAAAAAAGTAATTCGGTTGATTTTTTTTCGGTCTATCCCACCTAAAAATGAGGGGTTCGCAGGCAGGCACGGATACCCATTATGAATATAAGTATATGTCAAGTAATGGGGTTTTGTCAAGGGGTTTAAGAAAAAAATCCGGTCTATGAACGGGAAGCAAGGAAATAGCCAAGGGAGAAGAGAATGCCAATAAAAAAGTGAAGATTAACCGCTATAAACTTGCAGTTACTGACTAGCTGAGGTTGGTCGTGATTTTGGTTAACGTGGTTGACTAATTGCCAAGCAAAAGGGAGACTAAGGAAGATTAAAAGGGTGAGAGGGGGATAAACCTGCAGCAGGACAAAAACTACCGTTAAAACGTAAACGAGAACCGTCACTACGGTTAAAACTCTAGAACCTTTTAAAGTACCTAAACGAGCAATAGGTGATTTTTTACCCGCTTTGAGATCATCGGCAACTTGATGGAAATGGGAACAAAAAAGGATGATAGAAGTGGTAATCCCGATAATAATTGAAGCCGCTAGACTAGAGAGAGAAAAAGCACCAGCTTGGGAATAGTAGGCAGCGGCAATCGCTAAGGGTCCAAAAGTAAAGAAACAGATAATTTCACCTAATCCTTGATAACCGAGACGGAAGGGAGGCCCTTGATAGGTATAGCCCAAAAAACAGCAGAGGGCGATTAATTCTAGGATAGTCCAATCGCCTCGCCAATAACTAATAGCAAGAATGCCGGCGATGCCTAATAAGAGAAAAAGATTACTTAGCCAGAAAATTAAAGATTTATTGCCGGTTAAATTAACGATCGAATGTGCCTTATTGACATCGATCCCGGTATCGGCATCAAAAACATCATTACTGAGATTTAACCAAGCGAGAATTAAAATAGCTGAGAGGATAAAAGTGGCAAAAATCGGCAGAGAAAATAGACCTGTTTCCTGATAAGCGATCGCTGTTCCCAAAATAATCGGTATAATTGCCACACTATACATTGGTGGTTTAATGGCTGCTAACCAGAGTTTTTGGGGCGAGGGAGTGGTGACAGTATCGGTGGTCATAGTTAGGGTTTGCTGACAAAGTTTTTCCTAGGAGTAGGGTGTGGGGTGTGGGGTTCTACCCATTTTTAGATGGTCAATTAGCCAATTTTCAGGGAAAAAGTGCCTGAATTTACCCTGACTACTGACGACCGACTCCTATTTTGATTTTGACCAGAGGTCTGATCATACCTCGGTTTTAAGGATATTTTACTCAAAAATGGAGATAAATAGACTAAAGCCGGGTAAGACATCCTCTCCGCTTAAATTAGCCGGTAGTTCCATAATTTCTACGGGTTGCTGAGGACGATAAATTTCCACTTGTTGTTGTTGAGGATTAACTAGCCAACCTAATCGCAAACCACTGTGAAGATATTCCCGCATTTTAGCTTGAATTTCCGGGAGGGAATCGCTACGGGAGCGCAGTTCAATGACGAAATCAGGACAAATAGGCGGAAATTTCTCCTGTTCTTCTCGACTCAGAGCTTGCCAACGAGTTAAACTCACCCAAGCGGCATCGGGAGCGCGATCTCCGCCCTTCGGTAAACGAAAAATCGTCGCTGAACTAAAGACTTTACCCAATCGGGTTTGACGATTCCAGATACCTAAGTCAATGATAAAATCGGCCTCTCGGTTGCCGCTAATTCCCCCAACAGGTGGCATCACAATTAATTCTCCTTGGGCGTTTCTTTCTAGTTGCCAATCTGGGTTAACTTGACAGAGACGGTAAAACTGCTCATCGCTGAGATTGACTGTATCTAAGTTTAAAATCACTGCTGCCATGGCTATATTTCGCCCTAGAAAACACTCTAAGTAGGGAGGCACAATTATTTGTAGGATGGGTTAGCGGTAGCGTAACCTGAGCGGGCGTTGGGTTTCATGCTTCAACCCAACCTACGTTCATCTTATATTTAATTCCACCCACTCACTTAGTCTTAATTATAGTCAATTAGATTCCTCGCCACAGTGCGATCGCACCGTCCCGATCTCCAGTGACTAACCAACGACCATCTCGACTGGCAACCATTCTTAAGATGACGTTTCCCTTGAGGGTGTTCAAGTGCCGACGGGTATTAACATCCCAAAATTTCACAGTTCCATCCCCAGAAGTGCTGGCCAAAACTTTGCCCCCATCCAGCAGGGCCATATCGGTAACAGCGTCGTTATGGGCGAGAATAGTAGTGGTGCCGATGCCGCTTTTCACTTGCCAACTGCGGATCGAACCGTCTTGACTAGCAGTACCGGCGGTATTACCATCCTTGGAAAAAAGCACCCGATAAACGGGGAATAAATTCCCCGCATAGGCACGAATAAAGCGACCGGTACTCACTTTCCACAGTTTAACGAAGCCATCGTAATCGGCGCTAACAATTCCTTTACCATCGGGACTAAATGCGATCGCTTGAATCGGATGATTATGACCGCGCAGGGTTTTTAACAGTGTACCCGTCTGAAAATCCCAGAGTTTGACTGTACGATCCCAGCTACCTGTGGCCAAAATTTTGCCATCGGGAGAAATAGCGGCATCAGTGACGAGAAAAGCATGGCCAGGATAGGTCATTTCTAATTTTCCCGTGCGCGTATTCCAGCGTTGCACTTTTCCCCCCGCATCGGCAGTTACGAAACTCTTACCATCGGGACTAAATTGGATAGCGTTAACAGTATCACCTAGTTGCCAAGTCCTGAGAGGTTTTTGGGTTTTTAGGTTCCATTCCCTAACAGTACCGTCAAAACTACCACTCAGCAGCAGGGAGTTATCGGGACTAATAGCCAAAGCATAGATGGGATCCTGATCAGCTTTTAAAATAGTAACCCGTTCGACGGTCTGCCAAGGAACGATTTCTGCTAGGGGAGGCGCCGGCGGACTGGTGGTTTCCCCTTTTTCCTGATTGACTGCACAACCACCGGATAGCAACAGCAGTAATAATAAAGATAATGTCGGTTGATAAAGGGTTATTTTCATAGAATTTTGCCGTTGTCAAAATCATCTTAAACTACTTTAAACTTGAATGGGTAAAATTTGCATAGAATAACGACAACGAGGAACAAAATAAATGACAAATTCTTGATTGGTTGTGTTGGCTTCTTCCAGAACATTCTGTAAATTTTCACCGTGAGCAATCCCCCCTTTTTCATTATAGGCAATGTATTGATTTTTATGCAAATCAAGCACGGTGTCACGATTTTTGTTTAACCAACGTAACATTTCTTGGGCTTGTTCTTGCGAGATTGAGTCTGTCATAATCTTTCTAAGGAGAGACGTTTTTGATGAGAAAAAAAGCATCGCTAATCAGTTTATTTTTGTTAATTATAGCTTCTATTTGTTCCGATTGATAACAACCAGCTTCGACTTCTAAAGAAGCGGCATCCAAAGCATTAAGATAAGCATCGTTTAAAGTGTCTGTTAATTCCTCATCACTTAAATAATATCCTGCTGCTTTTCGGCGTTTATTGTGGCGTTGAATTTCTCTAACGCTATTGCGAATGGAGACATCCCAAGAACGAGTGGTTCGGTTTTCTGCCTGTTGTTTAATTAAATGAAGTAATAAGATAACAGCATAACTACGAATAGTGCTAATAATCCCGTTTTTGCTTATATCTTCAAGTTCTTCTACAATCGCCAGTGAACCTTTAATATCACCTTTTAAGAGCAAAGCTTTTAATTCTAAAAGTTCTTCCATAATCCAATTTCTTCCCCAAATACCCCTTAATTATATCTGGCCACAAGTCTCTCTATCCCAAAGCTCATTTAAGTCCATCTTGAGGAAAAAATTAATCATTTTTTCATTTATTTTAAGCTTTTCTGTGCTATGGTATGGTTGTTTATCTAAAAATGGAGTTTTTAATATTGAATATATTGTAGGGGCGAATTGCATTCGCCCTCTTTGAATAAGTTCTGCTGCTCACCTATATGTGAGAGAAAGTCACCAATAAGAGATGCACCCGTCAGTCTATCTATTCAACAGACAAAAAACGGTGAAGCGAAAGCTTATCAAGTTAAACAATTTTTAAAAATACAGGAGGAAGAAAATGAATTCAACAACCGAGGATTTTAACGGTTTTAGCATTAATATCTTCCAAGATGAGGAGGGAGATTGGATAGCATACTTAGTAGAAATTCCTAGCATTTCCGCTTTTGCTGATAGTCCCCAAACAGCACTCAATCAATTAATTGTAGCTTGGGAAGGCGTTAAAGAAAGTTATCGTCAACATGGTGAAGAAATTCCTCATTTAGCTATGACAAAAAAATAGTACAAATGCTCGGACTTTTTTCCCCAACCCCTTACCCCAACTTCTGCTACTCAGATTCAGGTTTCTTAGGGTCTTTTTCTGGGGTATTAGGGGCAGTATTTGGGGCTATTGTCGCAATTTGGGCGGCCATTCTTGTCATTGCTTGACCTTGGGCGAATTCCTGCTGTAGTTGTTCGCTAGAAGAAACCAAACGACTTAAACCCTGGATTAAACGGATAATTTCCTGTCGCAGTTGCGGATTACCAGTAATTTCATCCACATCCGAGGTGATTTTCTGAAGATTGGCAAAAGCAGCGCGAGAGGAGTCGAGGAGTTGCTGTAGGGTGACAACAGTGGCAGGATCGGAGAGATAAGCAGTAAAGTTACCCAAATTTTCGCTTAATTTAACAGCATTTGCCGAAATAGTGTTTAAATTCTCGATAATTTGGCTTTTCTGCACTTGCGTCAGAATCGGATCCAAAGCAGCGAGAGTAGTTTGTAGGCGATCGCTGGTAGTTTTGATACTATCGAGAGTAGCAATTAAACGATTTTGATTAGCTGCCAAAAAAACCCGCAGTTCTTCCGTAGTTTGTCCCACCAAAAGCAGCGTTTTTCGGGCCTCTACTAGGGTAGCGTCTAAATTTTTCAGACCGCCACTTCCCTGTAAACTTCTCAGTAAAGTAGTTGCTTCCTGACTCAATCCCCCGACACCGGAAAGATCACTAGAAAGGCGATCGAGGGAACCGGATACTTGCGGTAAGGATTCTAGGGATCTCATCCCCGAATTAAGTTTACCCAGAGTACCGCTGCGACGAACCTCGCTTAAAGCGGTGGTTGCCTCACCACTAAAGCGATCGAGTCCCCCCAAAGCATTAGCAGCGCGTTGGGTAAAGGAACGAAATCCGGCCACCATATCAGGATCACTAACTAGATTAGAAATTCTCAGTAAAGATCTGATCAAGGTATTGACATTTAGCGCCGATTGCCCTTGTAAACGGGAACCGTTACAGATAATCACTTCCCCATTGCAGTTAGGACTCAAAGGGGGTTCTTTGACACCACCGACGGGTAAAGCTTGTAGGGGAGTAATATCGATCGTGGTTTCACCGACTAAACCGGATTGAATGGCTTCGATGAGGGAATTACTGGGAATTAGGCGATCTGCTGGCGAAATCTCCACTTCTACGGCGACTCCCTCCGGTTCTGGGGTAATTGCCGTCACTTGTCCGATTCTCACTCCCCGATAACCGACGCGGGTTCCCACCATCATGCCACCCACATTAGGAAAAAGAAAGGTGGCTCGATAACTGCGTCCCCCGAAGCTAAAATTACTTAACCAGGCGACAAACCAGATTAATATTCCCCCCGATGCTAGTAACATTAAACCGATACCACTTTGCCGCAGAGTTGGGGAAATCCCCTGTTGTGAACCGCCAGCTTCCATAAATAATTACTCCTCATCACTACACAGTATCTTACAGGAGAAATCGGGGGATTTCAGTGATCAGCTTCTGAAGGCAAGAGTCAAGGAGTCAGTATTCAGTATTCAGGAGTCAGTATTCAGGAGTCAGGTTTTAGGGTTTTAGGGTTTTAGGGTTTTAGGGTTTTAGGGTTTTAGGGTTTTAGGGTTTTAGTTCAATTTCCCCACTTCCCCCCGCAACGCGCACGAAGTGGTCACCCCACTTCCCCATCACCCCATCACCCCATCACCCCACTTCCCCCCGCAACGCGCACGAAGTGGTCACCCCACTTCCCCATCACCCCATCACCCCACACCCCACATCCCACTTCCCTCAATTGACTGATCACTGAATTGGTCCGTCGATACTGCCGGTAAAAAATTGCTTGAGTACGGGGATTTCGGAGTGATAAGCCTCTTGAGTCGGTCCAACCCATTGAAATTGACCTTTATAGAGAAAAACGATGCGATCGGTGGTATTTTCGATGGTGCTGTGGACGTGGGTGACAATGAGATGGGCCCCACAGGCTTTTTTTACCTTGAGAAGTTCCATAATTACCGTCTGGATGCGGGTAGAAGCAACCGGATCCAGTCCAGCAGTGGGTTCATCGTAAAGGAGAATGTTCGGTCGATCGGCTGCGATCGAGGGATCGCTGATAATTGCCCGGGCTAAACTGACGCGTTTTCGCATCCCTCCGGATATTTCAGAGGGATAGAGGTCGTAGGAACCGGACATTCCCACTAAATCCAGTTTTTCTTCCACTAAATCGCGGATTTCGGCTCGTTTTAGCTTTGAGTGGCGATAGAGAGCAAAACCGACATTTTCCCCGACGGTGAGGGAGTCAAAAAGGGCCGATTGTTGGAAAACTAGACCAACACCGAGGGGATCTTCCCCCTGTTCTACGGTTCTCTGCCGTTTTGTGCCGTAGATGTACACTTCTCCCCGATCGGGGGCCAGTAATCCGGCGACTAAGCGCAAAATGGTCGATTTTCCCGTCCCCGATGGACCGATCACGCCGATCGCTTCCCCTTCGTACACTTTCAGATCGACGTTATTTAAGATTACTTTCTTGCCGAAAGCTTTAGTTACTCCCCTTAATTCGACGATCGGTTCGCGCATCACCATCTAGAATATCTTTACAAAAATGTCCTTTTATTGTAGGGCAACGACCCGATCTTTCTTTTTTTTCTTTTCTGGTTTTATGGTTCGCGATTCTATCTGCATTTCGGGAATCTCTCGCAATTCTTCGGCATCTAAACGATATTGTTCGCAGACAAGACTGAGACGAATACCAGAACAGCTAACGGGATTAACTGAATGGGTGAGATCTCCTTGAAAGAGGATCAGGGTGTTAGCACAAGGACGAATCTGGGCCACGGAACGATGACGGTTTGCTAGTACCAGTTCCCCCCCTTGAATATCCCTAGGAACCTGCACATAAAGGACGCTAACTAGGAGCGGGGGATCGATAGTTTTACAATAGGAGCGCAGGGAGCGATCGATATGGGGATCGACGCGTGAACCGGTTTGTAGGAGTAAGGGGTTAAGATAAAAAGCGTTGCAGTCAGCTTGTAAACTGCGATCGAGATAGGGTTTAAAATAGGGAAAAATTCGTTCAACTTCGCTGATTTGTGTGCGTCGAAAAGCGATGGAAAAGCCTTTGGTTTTAACGAAATCTCGATTTAAATTGTTAACTGTGAAGTGGGGACAAGCGAGGATCTGTCCTTGTAGTTCGCTCAGATAACTGGGAGTGAAAGCGTCGGGATATTGGGAATAGTAAGGCACGGATAGAATCGCAACGGGATGGCAATTTTTAGGATACATTTTTAGTCAAACACAAAATCAGAGTTTTTGCCGCTCCCGAATACAGGTTTATTCAGAATCAGCTTTTGTGACTTATAGTCCGTAGATTAATAGTCATCATAGAAGGAAAATGGACTGTGGAGAATTTCAATATCTTCTTTGGTAGTTTATATATGGCAGGAAAGCTAGTCACTGCTGTTGCTGTGACTGTAAGAAAATTGCGGAAGAAACGTAATCTGAGTCAAGAAGCTTTAGGGTATAGGGCTAATCTTGACAGAACCTACATATCTGGAGTTGAAAGGGGAGTAAGAAACATTACTTTGGACTCCTTAGAACAAATTATTTCAGCTCTGGATATGGATATTGTTACTTTTGTCAATAATGTTGCGGAAGAAATTAATGAGTTATATCATAAATAAACATTCTGATACCAGCTTTTTCTCAAAACAAGGTCAGAAAATAACTATCGATAAAGTCATATTTGAGCATTCATTAGTTGAATGTCATTCTGTTGTTAAAAAAATCGTCCAAGATATACCAGTAGATATATTTAGAATTCTAGGTATGAGGAATCTTTCCGCATTTATTGGTGAGCTATTTGCCATAGAATTTGCCAATAAATCCCAGGGATTATTTATCAACAATCCGCATCAAGACGGCTATCCAGATTTGCTGTTAATGGATAAAAATGGCAAAGTTTTTTTTGAACAACTTTCCCAAGAAAGACGAATGCGAGATAAGTCTCCATTTAGTCCATTTGCTAATGGGGGAGTAGAGGTTAAAGCCACTTGTGGCAGTGTTCCTACACCAAGAGAATTAAAGAAGACTGGAAAGGAAAAACCCGATATGGGAGACACAAGAATCGAGGTAATGAAAAGCTATGATTGGAAGGCTCACCATAGAGAAACTAACAATCTTATTGGCATTCTCTGGGATTTTGAGAATACTATACCTCAAATAGTTGCTGTATTTTTTGGCAACAACTTAACTGACAATGATTGGGGTAAAATTGTTCAGCCAAAAGAAGGCGGTGGAAGAACAACTAGCGTCTCAATTATGTCACGACAAGGCGTTAAGAAAATGTATAAAAACTGGATTATGATCAAGAATGACGATAGATATATTAATTTTGTCAACAAATATAACAAAGACAATTTAATTTCAAAATAGACAGAGCTGCTGATATTTTTCCTTGATTTGCTCCTCAAGAGAACAATCATCATTGAGGATGGATACTAAATGATCAAATATTTTTTGTAATCCAGCAGGTGGGATACTTTCGCCAATTAACTCTCTAATTAGTTTATCACTAACTCTTTTGTCATCTGCCCGTTTCCATGAAAATGGGTATTCGGTAATTGTATGAAGAATCATTGCTTCATACAGAGATAATACTCTATTTTGAATAGGATGTAGTTTATTGTCACTACAAGCATAGGAGAGATTTCGTGTAATTGTACTGGCTGGTGCGTCCCAACTCATTCTTTTATAGGCACTGGTATAACCTTTCATCAACCTGTATTTTCCATCTTCTTTAACCCATGGACGAGGAAGAATGTGTCCACATTTAAGGCAGTAAAGGGGGGTTTCTGTACTAGCTCTATTAATTCCTTCATTATTTTTGCGTGCGCTGTGTGTTGGATTACCATTATATCTACAAACAGGGTTAATACATTGATTATCAAATGAACTTTTTTCTTCTGGTGTATTACTGATCCAAAAATATTTTTCTTCATCTAATAGGGGTACATAGTGATATGGTATATCATCTGATTTAGCAGTTTCTGTTCGTTGAGAGTCAAGTGGTGGTAAATGATCTATTGCGTCTCGAACAGTTTTCCATCTAGGAAGTTCTAATCCTTCTTTACTATGAGTTGGTTTAGGAAAAAGAGAATTGTTCTTTTTTAAATAATTCTTCAGTTTCTCATTTTTAGTAAATATTGAAATAAGTCGTTGACGATTCTGCGGGACTCCATAATCAGCAAAATCTATAATGCTAATCGAACTCAAAAATTTATCACCAATACGCTGTTTTATATAACATAAAATATTTACTAAATAATCGTCTTTCTCGGTCAAGGGTATATAAGTATTTTGCATTTCTGGCACATTTTCCATGACCAGTGTTTCTGCTCCACTAGCCAGAAAAACTTCTAGGGTGGGAATGATTAATAAATTTCTCTGGTCGATTTCATTTTTTGAGCCTTTACGAATAGAATTAAGCAGCTTACCTCTGCCATTTCTGGACATACCTTGGCAGGGAGGAGTCGCAAAAACAATGTCTAAATTTTGTCCAGAGAGTCGCTGCTTTGTTTCTGCAACTATCTCATTTTTTTTATCCCATATATCCCCAATAATCATTAATGATTCTGGGTGGTTAAATTTAAATACTTCTGCACGATCTTTCAATAATTCATTCGCCACTACAACTTCAAATCCCCCAGATCGAAGAGCCATATCTCCAATTCCACCACAGGCAAATAGACTGATTGCTTTCCTCATCGATTTTCTTACTCCATGTAACTTATTAGTCTATAATAACAATTGGCTGAAGGCAACTTTAAAAAATGAGTATCCCCAGCAAACCTGAAAGCGATCTTTCCTGCCAACCCAGTCGTGGTGACAACCCACCGTTTACAATAGTTAAGAACCAACGGCAAGCAAGAATTAACGATGCGGATTTCGATCAACTGGTTACGAGAATTAGTCAAAATTGCCCAATCTCCCCAAGAATTAGCCGAATTATTGACAATTGCGGGAATAGAAGTGGAAGAGATCGAGGATCGCCGAGAATGGGCAAAGGGTGTGGTTATTGGTAAAATTATTGATCGCCAACCCCATCCTAATGCAGATAAATTAAGTGTCTGTCAGGTGGATATCGGTCAGGAAAATCTTAGTACAATTGTCTGTGGTGCGCCCAATGCTAGGGCTGATATTCTAGTTCCTGTGGCTACTTTGGGAACTTATTTACCCAAAATCAATTTAACGATTAAACCGGCTAAATTGCGGGGGGTAAAATCGGAAGGGATGATCTGTTCCCTCGCAGAATTAGGATTAACTAAGGATTCTGAAGGAATCCACATTTTTAGTCAGGAAAATCTCCCTTTAGGTACAGATGTTCGTCCCCTTTTAGGACTTGATGAGGTGATTTTAGATATTTCTCCCACCGCTAACCGTGCCGATGCTTTGAGTATGATCGGAGTTGCGCGAGAAGTGGCGGCTTTGACAGGAGGAGAATTAAGCCTACCAAAAGTGAAATTAGGGGAATTTTCCCCTAAAAAAGATTTATCTCTGGAAATATCAGAAAATAAAGCCTGTCCCGCTTATATTGGTACGGTGATCGAGGGGGTAAAAATTGGCCCATCTCCGCTATGGTTGCAACAGCGTTTACAGGCTGCTGGATTGCGATCGATCAATAATGTGGTCGATATTACTAATTATGTCCTCTTGGAGTGGGGACAACCCTTACACGCTTTCGATCGCGATCGTTTACAAAGTTTTGCCGGAGGTAAATCCGTTACTATTGGGGTCCGTTTTGCCGAGGAAGGGGAAAAAATCATTACCCTTGATGGTCAGGAAAGAAGCTTAAAAGAGCTTAATTTGTTAATTACTGCCAATAATAAGCCTGTAGCTTTAGCGGGGGTGATGGGAGGTCAAGATACGGAAGTTAACGAGGAAACCGTTAATCTTGTGCTAGAGTCGGCTTTATTCGATCCGATCGCTATCCGTCGTTCCTCAAAAGCGCAGGGTTTACGCAGCGAATCTTCCGGACGCTATGAACGCGGTGTTAATCCCGCCGCTTTGGAATATGCTTGTCAAAGGGCGATCGATTTGATTCTAGAGTTAGCTGGGGGAACTGTCAGCAGTCAGGTTAAAGCTGATTATCGTGCCGATCAGTCCAGTGGTTCGATCGAATTGCGTTTAGAACGTTTGCAGCAAATACTGGGTCAAGTTACCCTAGATGATGGTGCGATCGGTGAAATTCTCGCCGAAGATGTGGAGCGGATTTTAGGCAATTTAGGCTGTGAATTGCAGTTAACCTCAAAAAATCCTGTTCTGTGGACTGTAACAGTGCCAGACTACCGTTATCGGGATTTAGAACGAGAAATTGACTTAATTGAAGAAGTGGCGCGACTGTACGGATACGATCGCTTTGTCGATACTTTGCCGGCAAAAACCGCAGCCGGAGGATTATCCTTTGAGGAAACTATACAGCGTCGGCTGCGGGAAGCTTTTCGCGCAGTGGGTTTGACGGAATTAGTCCAGTATTCCCTAGTTAAACCGGAATTAGCGGAAGTTGTCCTCGCTAATCCCCTTTTTGTCGAGTATTCTGCTTTGCGGACTAATCTCCTAGACGGTTTAATCGAAGCGTTTGAGTATAATCAGTCTCAGGGTAACGGTTCCTTAAATGGCTTCGAGATCGGGCGAGTTTTCCGCTTAGAATCGGATAATATCAACGAATACGATGCAATTGCTGGTATTTTCGGCGGTGATTTCTTCCCTGCCGGACGTTGGCTGCGATCGGGTAAAGAGGTGGCCATGACTTGGTATGAAGCAAAAGGCATTTTAGAAGCAGTATTTGATCGCCTTTCGCTGACAGTAAGCTACGAAAAATATGGCGAAGATGCGCGTTTTCATCCCGGACGAACAGCCTCTTTATGGATTGGCAAACAACGCCTAGGTATATTCGGTCAACTACACCCGCAATTGCGTCAGCAAAAGGGATTAATTGAGGCAGTTTATGCCTTTGAAATCCAGTTCCCGCTCCTGTTAGCAACTCTTAGGGATAGTGCCAAAATTACCCCGCGTTTACAGGTCTATTCTACCTATCCGGGGGCGGCACGAGATATCGCCTTCTTTGTTTCCACAGATATACCCGTAGATAGATTGACAAAAACTATCAAAAATGCTGGAGGTAATCTCTTAGAAAAAGTTGAATTATTTGATCGCTATCAGGGGCAGAATGTGCCAGAAAATCATTGTAGTTTGGCCTTTAGTTTAGTCTATCGTGCCAGCGATCGAACTTTAACCGATGAAGAGGTGGAACCCTTAATGACAAAAGTGCGAGAAGCTTTAGTTAAACAGTTCCAAGTTTCTTTAAGAAGTTAAATTCAGCGCTCAGTTAACAGTTATCAGACATCGGCCTTATAATTAGGTAGACGTTAAAAATTATCAGATGCCCCCCTTATTAAGGGAGATCCCCCCGCCTACCGGCACCCCCCTTATCAAGGGGGGCAGGGGGGATCGAACCTAAAATCCATTGTTAATTTAATTATAACCAGCCATTTATTATCTCAAGAATAATCTCACACATCGCTATCAATATCGCTGATTGCCTCTAATCATTACCAATCAGTTTGAGAGTTGCTCAAAGTAGGTTCGCTGTTCATATTGTATCGCTCCGCCACCTTTGAATTGTTAGATAGTAGTGAGGCGATTGCCATATTTTAGTACATCAGATATGATATAAATACATCATGGCTGATCAAAGCAAACCTTTAGCTTGGCTGCATGGTGAGATCAAGACCCCACCTTTCAGTTTAGAAGCACGGATCGAAGCGGGTGTCTTACTCAGGCAACTACAGGAAGGCGAACCTCTTGGTTTGCCACATTCGCGTCCTATGCCAAGTGTAGGCTATCATTGTCATGAGCTACGCATTAGAGACATCGATAAAAATTGGAGGATTATTTATCGAATTGATGAAGATGCAATCTTGATTATTGAGGTGTTTAATAAGACAACAAGAGCAACACCCAAAAGTGTAATTGAGGTTTGTAAGAAACGCTTGAGTAAATACGATACTGATCAGCAGGAATAAGAGGATGGAAGAGACTAAAAAAGGGCTTTTGGAATCAAAAGGCTGGAAAATCGGAACCGTTTCCGACTTTTTAGAGTTAACGCCCGAAGAGATTATCCTTGTTGAAATCAAACTAGCTCTTAGCAAAAGTTTGAAAAGTCAGCGGCAGAAGATAATGACTCAAAGTGAACTGGCCAATAAAATCGGCTCTAGTCAACCTCGGATTGCCAAAGCTGAAAATGGCGATCCGTCAGTTTCACTGGAATTGCTTATCCCCTCGCTGTTGGCAACAGGTGCCACTCCTCAAGACATCGGACAAATCATTGCCAGTGTCAAAGGCGTTGCTGAATCAAGACCTGAATGCTAATTTTGTGCATCCTATCCACTAATGTTAGTTATTGTCGTTGATGCGATAAATCCCTGAATTTCCCCAGCATCAATACGCTCAAATAATCTTGCTGCGTTTTCCACAAATAGCTCTCGTTCTTGTAGAAAATCAAGAATGACATTGTTATCAATCAGAACTCCCATTACTGATGCTTCTCGATCAGATAGGTTACATAATCGGTTGGGGCGTTAGTTTCCCCTGTAGCTGCCGAAATCTCAGAAACACCTCGCAAGCGCAACAGATTTCCCCGCTTTTGCAATTGAATTTATTAGACTATAGCTGGTTCTTCGGTTTGTGTTATGCAATGGACGGGGATTATAAGGGATGGAACCCTTATTTATATAGAAAGGCATTTAGCGATTTTTGTCGATTGTTTTTGATCTAGAGCGAACTAATCAATTAAGTCTCTTGCCAGATAAGGATTTAGTCAATTTATGCCCCCTGATCGAATCATACCAAGTAACGAAGAACCAAACATTTAGGTCAGGGGAGTTGGTTGGGTTGGTTTTATGTTAAAATCGGGTCAGGCGTGTCTTAATTGATGAAACTTAGCAAGACAATGAATACTTCGATTACTTTTCAAGAAATTGCCGCCGAAATACAATTATTTGATAATATTGAACAAAAAAAACAATTTATTTTTGTGGTGGGTGCTTTAGTTTCTCGCATCATCAGTCTTCATAAAGCCGCAGAAATCATGGAAATGGATACAGAAATGTTCTTGAAAATTTTAGAATTAATCGGAATCGATTTTTCTTATCTTATTAGGGAAGACATAGATAGAGAAAAAAATTGTTAATCTCTATGAAAATTGTTTTCAATTCTTCCCCTTTAATCTTTTTGTTTTAGTTAGGATTTTTAGAAAAATTCCTAGACTCTAATGATAATTTTTATTTGCCTGCAACCGTACAACAAGAAATTAATGCCAAACAAGATCAATCTTCAGAGACTCTTAATAAGCTGATCAATCAACAGAAATTAATTATCATAAATATTAAATTAATCTCTCTAGCAAATAGTTTAAATGAACGTTTAGGGAAAGGTGAATCTGATGCCATTACTTTAGGAATAGAATTACAAACTGATTATATCATCCTTGATGACTTTGCAGCAAGAAAAGAAGCACTACGCTTAGGCTTAAATGTTAAAGGAACTTTAGCGATTATTCGTAAACTTCTCAAGGAAGGAAAGATAGAAATTGAAAATTTGGAGAGTTTTTATCAAAGACTTAGAGAAATTAACTTTAGAGTCAAGCGTGAGATATTTGAGAGCATTTTTGGAGACTGAGTGTGATACTGAAGGCACTGCGTAGCAGCACGCTTATTTTTCGGGTGCATTAACAGAGTATAATGCACCTTATTTCTTGTTATTGATAGATTCCCACCATAACTTTAAATCACTTTCATTAATCTTTTTTTGAAGATATTCAATCTGATCTGAATAGCTGAGATTTTTCATGTCTTTAGCCATTTTTTCTTGACTGGTTTGTTTAAAAGCTAAACAGTCAAAACTTTTTTTAATTGTCGTTGGCTTCATCAATTGTTACCTCTAAAGGAGAAATAATAGTCAAAATCCCGTAGCCATTGAGTAAATTAATTTGATTATAGCCTTTCATTTTATCTAGGCGCACAATATGTTTAAAATTCCATGATATGATTGCATCCGCTCTAGCTATTGTAGCAGCCGCTACATGAGTAGCATCATTAATAGACTTTGATGTAACAACTCCTTCATTGATATAAGCATCCCTTAACTGGAAAACTTCAGGTGTTATCTTAACTACTTCAATAACTCTCTGCGGAATCGATAATAAAATATCTTTAACCCCTTGGGGGGTATTAATTAATTCGCTAACAATGATATCACTCATTAACAAAATAAACTTTTCTTGCTTAATGGCTTCCATCAATTGATTGGACTTTAAGGAAAATTCATCATCTAAACAGCCTGCAATGACTGATGTATCAAGATAAACTCTAAGTTTTTTCATAACGATTTTAGCTCGTCAATTTAATATTTTCTCAATTAAAGATGGTTTGTTGCCTTGTAGTTGTTTAGCAAAAGCTTCTCCTGCTTCAAGTTGTCGTCTAATTTCTTCTCGATTGTCATGGTAATAGGCCAAGGCTGCATAAACATCTGCTAGGGTGATAGTAGGATGATGATAAATAATTTCATCTGGTGACATTCCCATTCTTTCATGCCAAATTACAATATCTTGAACTTTAATTCGATGTCCAGCAATACGAGGTTTTCCACCACAGATACCAGGAGTGATTTCAATATGTTGTGAGATAACTAAAGATGACATAATTACTTGCCAATAATATTAATAAATTGTTATTATCATACCATTTTTTCCCAGTAAGGCAACATCAGTGCGATCTCGAAGGCACTGCGTAGCAGTACGCCGATTTGGTAGATTGGGTTGAGGCACGAAACCCAACATGATCAACTATTAATTTATTTGGTTGGTGTTGGGTTGCACTTTGTTTAACTACATTTTGGCAATAAAGAGGCGATTAGGGTTGATAAACGGCGAATGCTAATCTTGTAAGCTTTAAAAAGTGCTATCTAAAAAACTAAACAAACTATAATTAAAATTACTGCAAAAATTTAGAGAGTAAAGAAGGAAATATGACAGAAATAGTTTTTTTAGTGGAAGATGCACCGGAAGGGGGATATACAGCAAGGGCATTAGGCGAGTCTATTTTTACCGAAGCCGATGATTTACAATCTTTACGAGAAATGGTAAAAGATGCCGTTAATTGTCATTATGATGATAGGGAAAATCGCCCTAAAATTATTCGTTTACATATTGTTATGGTTATTGATTTTTGCTTTTTTCAAATAATGCTTCGTCAATTAGAAAATCAAGTTTTACAGCTATGGAATCTTCCTCAATTTGTTTTTCCCATTGTTGATCATCTAACTTATTAATCCAATTTCTTAAATACAAAAAGTCATCAAAAGTAAGGCTTTCAATTTCCGCTTGAGTTAATTGTAACTTTGTCATCTTACTATCTTCCCACAACAATAGTTCAAATTTGAGTTTTATATTATCATTTTTTATGTAAAAATGGAGATTTGTGATGGCATTTGGCAGAATAAATGATTTTCTCCGGGAGTTTATTGCAGAAAATTCTCCTTATGTCTCTGCTTTATCCTATCTGGAAGTTTTAGGCTACCATCGGTTAACTCATCAAGATAAAGTCTATTTTGAAGAATTTTTTACAAGCAGTAACTTTAAAATAAATCAGAAAGATGTCCTTAGAAGATGCCATTATTGCGGGAACAGCTTTCGTTTATAATTTAACAATTGTAACTCGCAATATTGATGATTTTAATTTTCTTAGTAAATTAAATCTAATTAGGGTTTGCTGAATAAGTACGGGCGAAGCATTCGGATAGAAAATCTACCTTTTCACCGATAGGTTATTGTCCGAATGCTTCGCCCCTACAGGACGCGGGCTGATGAAGACGCAAGGTTTTGAACGAAGATTATCTCAAAATCTTGCACCTGATTGGCCAATTGTCAATAGCTTTTGAGATGCTCTCACCCTGTAGAAAATCAAGAATATTTTTTAAAGTGGAATAGGAAGATGAAATTTATCAATAAACTAATAAAATATCATCACCTAAACCACTTTCTAGCCCAATTAATTAATAAGGCCATTTCCAGTTAGTAATCTCGTCCTTATCGATGCCATTGGTAAAAGCATAATCGAGATTGTCGATAATAGCATTTTTCATCCGTTCCTTCACATGACCGGCAGCAGAACCTAATTTCGGCACGCGATCGATGACATCAATTACTAAATGAAAACGATCAACTTGGTTACGAATCGCTAATTCTAGGGGAGTATTAATATTCCCTTCTTCTTTGTAACCGCGCACATGAATACGTTCCTGATTACTGCGACGGTAGGTAAGTTTATGAATCAGCCAAGGATAACCGTGGAAATTGAAGATAATTGGCTTATCAGTGGTAAATAAACTATCAAAATCCCGTTCCGATAAACCATGAGGGTGTTCACTTTCCGACTGTAATTTAAACAGATCAACCACATTGATAAAGCGAACTTTTAAGTAGGGGAATTCCTCCCGCAGAATTGCCGTGGCCGCTAAAGATTCTTTAGTGATAATATCCCCACAGCAAGCCATAATTACATCTGGTTCATCAGGATTTGTTCCGTCATCATCGTTACTGGCCCAATCCCAAATACCGATACCTTTGGTGCAGTGTTTAATTGCTTCTTCAATGGTCAAGTATTGCAGGTGTTTCTGTTTATCAGCAACGATAATATTAGTGTAATCCTTGCTCTTGAGACAGTGGTTAGCCACACTTAATAAACAGTTACCATCGGGGGGAAGATAAACCCGCACCACGTCGGCACTTTTATTGGTTACTAAATCGATAAAACCGGGGTCTTGGTGACTAAAACCATTGTGATCCTGCCGCCAAACCACCGAGGATAATAACAGATTCCAAGAGGAAACAGAAGCGCGCCAAGGCACATGATTTTTGCAGATATCGAGCCATTTAGCGTGTTGGTTGAACATGGAATCGATAACGTGGGCAAAAGCTTCGTAGGAGTGAAATAAACCGTGACGACCGGATAATAAATAACCCTCTAACCAACCGACTAGAGTATGTTCACTCAGCATCTCCATCACACGACCATCGGGAGATAATTGGCTACCATCTAAATCCTCTGGATAGGTATCAGCTAACCAAGCTTTTTTAGTCACTTCATAGAGAGCCGCTAAACGATTAGAAGCAGTTTCATCGGGACCAAAAACGCGAAAATTAGTCATATTATTTCGCATTACATCCCGCAAAAATACCCCCATCACTCCCGTATTTTCCGCTTCCACTTGGCCCGGGTGGGTGACATCTACAGCATATTGACGAAAATCGGGCATTTTTAGGTCTTTACGCAGCAATCCGCCGTTAGCGTGCGGATTAGCACTCATGCGACGATGACCAATAGGAGCGAGTTCTTTAAATTCCGGCTTAAATTGACCCGTGGCATAGTCAAATAATTCCTCCGGGTTATAGCTTTTCATCCACTCCTCTAATTTTCTCAAGTGGTCGGGGTTTTCGTGCATCCCACCCATGGGGACTTGGTGAGCGCGCCAGAATCCTTCTACTTTATGACCATCAACGTTTTTCGGACCCGTCCAACCCTTGGGAGACCGGAGGATAATCATCGGCCAGGGGTAACGTTTAGCTACTCCCGTGCTGCGAGCTTCCTGTTGATAGGAGCGAATCTGATTGATACAGTGTTCTAGGGTGGCGGCCATTTTTTGATGGCAGTGCAGCAGGTCTTCATCTTCCTTACATTCGACGATGTAGGGAGTGTAACCGTAACCAACAAAGAGACTTTCTAACTCGTGGGTCGAAATACGGGAGAGAATGGTGGGATTAGCGATTTTATAACCGTTTAAGTTTAAAATCGGCAGTACCGCACCATCGCGAATCGGGTTAAGGAATTTATTCGAGTGCCATGCGGTGGCAAGGGGACCGGTTTCTGCTTCCCCATCACCCACCACCACGGCCGTAATTAGGTCGGGATTGTCAAAAACAGAACCGTAGGCATGGGAAACACTATAACCCAGTTCGCCGCCCTCATGGATAGAACCGGGGGTTTCGGGGGTGACGTGACTACCGATGTGACCGGGAAAAGAAAATTGTTTAAAGAATTTTTGTAATCCTTCCTCGTCTTCACTTTTATCGGGGTAAATTTCCGAATAGGTTCCTTCTAGATAGACCGGACCGAGTACCCCCGGCGCTCCATGGCCGGGACCGGCCATAAAAATCACATCGAGGTCGTATTTTTTGATTAAACGGTTGAGGTGAACGTAGGTAAAACTTAAGGCCGGACTTGCTCCCCAGTGACCAAGTAAGCGATACTTAACGTGTTCGGGTTTAAGATGTTCCTTGAGCAGGGGATTATCGCGCAGATAAATCATACCTACAGCTAAATAGTTACAAGCGCGCCAATAGGCATGGGTTTTGTAGAGTTCGTCTTGAGAAAGGGGATTTTGCTCTGTTAAGGGTCTTTCTGGTGCGGATACCATGAATATTTCTCCGATATCTATGAACGATGAGATTAAGAGAGTTGATAGACAATTTCTCCATCGAGAGGGTTAGGTAGGTAGGCGTTAAAAATTATCAGATGCCCCCCTTATCAAGGGGGGATTAAGGGGGGATCCCCACCCCCCTTATCAAGGGGGGATTAAGGGGGGATCCGCACCCCCCTTATCAAGGGGGGATTAAGGGGGGATCCCCACCCCCCTTATCAAGGGGGGCAGGGGGGATCGAACCTAAAATCCATTTATAATTTAATTATAACCAGCTACTTAACCCTCGGTCAGTTTTCAAACTGTAATCAAGAGTCTAACCTTTTGGGGCGCAAAAAACTATTAAAATAAGCTATATTTTGCCGATCCTGCTTGGGTAATTTATGTCAGTCGGGCGGGGTTTTTAAATGGCTTTTAAAGGAAAATTAATGTCTTCTTAACTTAGGGAGCAATAATTCTCAGAAAAATTTTAATTATTTTTTAATGTCAGCTTTTCCCAAAATACTATAGGGTTACACCCTAGTTTGTCGGGAAGAGCCTAATTAGGCCTTCTCGATGCCAGTGGTGAGGACTACTAGGATAGCTTTTGAAGCACTGAAACTTAAAATCTTTCTATACTTCATCTAGCGAGCAACAAAAGCTGATTAGCATATATAGTGATTCTCTAGAGGCCAATCAATTCTCAAATTATTTTTTCTTGATCGTGCCTAAGCTTATCGCAGCTGCAAAGGAGTTTTTTTCATGACAAAAGTAAGAGTCGCTATCAACGGATTTGGTCGTATCGGTCGCCTCGTTTTTAGGGCGGGTATCCAAAATCCTGATTTCGAGTTTGTTGGTATAAATGATCTCGTCCCCCCCGATAATATTGCCTATCTGCTCAAATACGACTCCACCCACGGACGTTTTCAGGGTACGGTAGAAGCGAAAGAAGATGGCATCGTCGTGGATGGTAAGTTTATCCCCTGTTACTCGATTAAAGACCCCGCTCAACTGCCTTGGGGTGCAACCGGGGCCGATTATGTGGTCGAGTCCACCGGTTTATTTACCACCGCCGAAGGAGCAGGAAAACACCTAGAAGCTGGGGCCAAACGGGTAGTTATCTCCGCACCCACCAAAGATCCCGACAAGATTCGTACTATTGTACTAGGTGTTAACGACAATGAGTACGATCCCGCTAAAGATCTGATCGTCTCTAACGCTAGTTGTACCACCAATTGTTTAGCACCGATCACCAAAGTTATTAACGATAACTTCGGACTAGCGGAAGGATTAATGACCACAGTACACTCGATGACCGCCACTCAACCCACCGTGGATGGTCCATCGAAAAAAGATTGGCGCGGTGGTCGCGGCGCCGGTCAAAATATTATCCCCTCCTCCACGGGGGCAGCCAAAGCAGTAACCCTAGTTATTCCTTCCCTAAAAGGCAAATTAACCGGCATGGCCTTCCGTGTGCCAACTCCCAACGTTTCGGCGGTGGATTTAACCTTTAAAACCGCAAAAGCCACCAGTTACGAGGAAATTTGCGCCGCTATGAAAGCCGCCAGCGAAGGACCGATGAAAGGTATCCTCGGTTATACCGATGAGGAAGTGGTATCGAGTGACTTTATCACCGACCCCCACTCCAGTATTTTTGATGCTAAGGCTGGCATTCAACTTAATGCCAATTTCTTTAAGGTCGTCTCTTGGTACGATAACGAGTGGGGTTACTCCTGCCGGATGTTAGACCTCATGAAAATGATGGCAGCTAAGGAAGCAACCCTCGTAACAGCCTAAATCAGTTATCAGTTATCAGTTATCAGTAACCAGTTATCAGTAAACAGTGAACAGTGAACAGTAACCAGTAAACAGTAAACAGTGAAAAGACAGCACTGTTAATGCCATTAGACATCTCCAAGAGTTAAACAAAATAGTTCTAGGGCTGAAATGTATGTCTTTGTCTATTTAATATTGCTCACTTAATAAGTAGGTGGGTGTTAAAAATTGTCAGATCCCCCCTTATCAAGGGGGGCAGGGGGGATATACCCACTTAATACTCAAATCTGATCACTGATAACTGATAACTGATAAGATGAATCCAAAATTTAAAGATATTACCGCTTGGGAACAGGCACAATTATTAATGCAACCGGCATTTATTCGGGTGCTGGATAATCTGCGTAAACAGTTAGAAAATTCCCTCTGGAAAGGAACTTATACAGAAATTCAAGATCCCTATCCCAGTTATCTGCTCTGTTTGACTTATCTCGATCGCTCCGTTACTGTAAATATTTGGGAACTTTGTTTTCAAGTCTGTTTTCTCGATTATCCCACCGATGAGGGAGAGAGCGTCACCATCGATACCAGTCTCCTCGATCCCACCGGTGAACTAGATTGGCAGAGTTTGGAAACGAAAACCGAGCGCATTATTAAGCAATTATTCGCTAATTTACCCCAATGAAAGCAGATTTAGACACGATCAAGGCAGAGTATGCCGCTAATTTTCTCAAAGATTACCACAATGATCCCCAAAGTTTAGCATCCCAAACAATTTTAATCGATCGCTCCGATTGGGGTTTATTAGAATTAAAAGGCCAGGACCGACTGCGTTTTCTCCACAATCAAACCAGTAACGCGATCGATCGCCTGAAACCGGGTCAGGGTTGTGAGACAATTTTCCTTAACTCTACCGGTCGTACTCTCGATTTTGTCACAGTTTACGCTGGCGATGATTCCCTCCTCATCCTCGTTTCTCCCCAACGTCGTCAATTTTTACTGGAATTGATTGATCGCTATATTTTCCCCTTCGATAAGGTGGAAATTAGCGACTTAACCGATAATTTTGCCATTTTCACCCTAATTGGTACTGAAAGCGGGCAATACCTGCAAAAAATCGCCATTCCAGAGCAGATTTTAACGGGGGTGCAGCATAGTCATTATCTCCTTTCTGACCCCCCCCTGAGAGTGGCCGTCGGCACCGGCTTAGACCTACCCGGATACACTTTAATCGTTGCCGCCGCCGAAGCCGGTCCCCTCTGGGAAAATTTAATTAAAAATGGCGTTACTCCCGCCGATGAGCAGGTGTGGGAATACCTGAGAATTCATCAAGGCCGACCGGCAGTCGATCGAGAATTAACTGAAGATTATAACCCTTTAGAGGCTGGTTTATGGCGAGCGATTGTCTTTGATAAGGGTTGTTATATTGGTCAAGAAACTATCGCCCGTCTCAACACCTATAAAGGCGTAAAACAAAGACTTTGGGGCATAAAACTTAGCCAACCCGTCCCCAGCAATACCCCGATTATTTTAGAAGCGCAAAAAGTCGGTTTACTCACCAGTGTGCTGGAGGATTTTGGCTTGGGTTATGTGAAAACAAAAGCGGGAGGAGAGGGTTTAAAAGTACAAATCGGCGAGGCAACAGGAGAATTAATCCCTTTACCCTTCCTCTCTCACGAATACCCCTTTCAGTGAACAGTAATCAGTAAACAGTAAACAGTAATCAGTGAAAACACAGTGGCAAACGGGTGCATCTCACATTTGCAGAAATACCGACAATCAGCAATTATCAGTGACTCTTAAATTAGTACAAAAATATGAACAATCGCGTGTAAGCATCCCACCGAAAAACTAATGCGCTCCGGGGTTTGGGGGCGGCGCCACGCCCCCAACGGGGGGTTTGGGGGGTAGAACCCCCCAAAAGCTTGGATTGAGTGATAAAATCGAAAGTAACGCCCAATTTTAAAAGAGAGTTTCCCCTTAAAAATCCCAACTTCGTAGATTTACAAAAACGAGATACACCCGTAGAAAACTGCTATTTAATACTGATAACTGATAACTGAAAAACCCCCCTAACCCCAGCGACTAGCAATGGGCATTCGCCAACCAGTGCCAAAAGCGCGATCGCTAATTTTTAGTCCCGGGGGGGCTTGTTTGCGCTTAAATTCGGCATTTTTAACTAATTTAATCACTTTCTGCACAATTTCAGCCTCAAAGCCGGCGGCAATAATTTGTTCGGCGGATTGATGGCGATCGATTAATAGTGCTAAAATAGCATCTAAAATCTCGTAGGGAGGTAAAGAATCTTGATCCTTCTGATTGGGTTTTAATTCAGCACTAGGAGCTTTATTAATCACATTAAGGGGAATAATTTCCCCGCGCCGATTTAACCAGCGACAGAGGGAATAAACGCGGGTTTTCGGCACATCAGCAATCACTGCTAAACCACCATTCATATCACCGTAAAGGGTGCAATATCCCACCGCCATTTCTGATTTATTGCCAGTGGATAATAGTAAATGACCGAATTTATTAGAGAGAGCCATTAATAAATTACCGCGAATGCGTGACTGAAGATTTTCTTCAGCAATACCGAAATCAGTCCCAGCGAAAAGACCCTCTAAAAGTTGATCATAAGCGGTCATAATTTCTTTAATTGCTAACTTCTCACTCTTGATACCTAAATTATTAACTAAAGCCACTGCATCGCTAATAGAATGGTCGGAACTATAGGGAGAAGGCATCATCACAGCGAGAACATTTTCTTTACCCAATGCGTCAGTGGCAATAGCGGCAACTAAACTAGAATCAATGCCACCACTCAAGCCAAAAATTACCCGTTTAAAACCGCATTTCTGCACATAATCTTGTACTCCTAAGACTAAAGCTCGATAAATTTCCTCATCTTCATCGACAGGTAAAGGATGAATAACTGCGGGTAACAAATCTTGATTAAACTCGATCAATTCTAGGCTAGAAGTAAATGCCTGAGCGCGATAAATCACTTCTCCTTGTCGGTTAAAAGCAACACTGTCACCATCAAAAATTAAATCATCATTACCTCCCACTTGATTGACATAAACTATCGGTAAATTATATCTAGTGGCACTATAGGATAATAAAGATTCTCGCAATTTTTGCTTACCGACACTGTAGGGAGAAGCGGAAAGATTAACGATTAAATCCACTCCTAAATTAGCTAAATCGGCGATGGGATTAACTGCGTATTGACGTTGACCCCAAAATTGTTCATCATTCCAAACATCTTCACAGATAGTTACACCAATTTTTACATTATTTTCTGTTAGTTGAAAATATTGACTTTCTTTCCCAGAAGCAAAGTAACGATCCTCGTCAAAAACATCGTAGGTAGGCAATAAACGTTTAGTAAAAATTTGTTTAATTTCTTGACTTTTTAACAAAGCTATGCTATTAAATAGCGGCTTTTCTCCTCTGACCGTTGCCGAGGGATTTTTTTCAACAAAACCGACTAATACGGCTAATTTTTCTGGTAATTGTTGGGACAATAATTGCAATTGTCGAGACATTTTCTCCACAAAACCCAGATTTAATAATAAGTCTCTGGGAGGATAACCACAGAGGGATAATTCCGGGGTTAAAAGTAATTCTGCTCCCTGATTAAATGCCGTTTGAGCAGCCTCTAAAATTCTTTGGGCATTTCCTTCGATATCTCCAACAATGGGATTTAATTGAGCGATAGCAATTCTCATATTTTTTCCTATTTAAACAAAAACTAACGGTTGCTCTTTAAAGGGAGCAAAAGCTTTTTCATCAAAGCGATATAAACTAGCAGGACGACCGGCACCACGAGAGACTTTTAAACCCATATCTTTGAGAAATCCTAATTTCAAGAGCCGATTTCTGAAGTTGGAATAATCACTAAAATTTTTACCTAAAATTGTCTCATAAAATTGATAAAGATCATTTAAAGTAAATAATTCTGGTAAAACCTCAAAAGCGACGGGACTATACTCTACTTTATTGCGTAATCTTCGCCAGCCATATTCCAAAATTTGACCGTGATTAAAGGCTAAATCTGGCACTTTATCAATCATATACCAAGTGGTGTTATAATCCCGTTCAGTGATTAATTTTGCTTCTTCAAACCGCACCAAAGCGAAGTAACTCACCGATAGATAACGTTTCCCAAAACTCTCGGCTGCTGCCGGGGAATCTCCCTCTGGACTGCCAAAAGTATATAACTGTTCCAGATAGAGATTATTGACGCTAATTTTCTCGGCTAAAATTCGATAGGCTGCCGTTTCCAGTGATTCCCCATTTCTAACTAAAGTCCCGGGTAAACTCCAGTAATTGCTAAAGGGTTCTTCCCGTCGTTTAATCAGAAGCACCAGCAGCCGATTTAATTGGGTATCAACGGAAAAGATCACGTTATCAACTCCGACTTTAAAATCAGCTAGAGATTTATTAGCTAGGGTATTTAGCGGTTTCATGCGTAAAGTTTTTGACCTTCGATATAATCTTTAATCGGTGCAGGAACAGCCTGTTTATCGCCTTTTTCTCGATAATCTGTTGAGGATACAGCCGGAGCAAAGACATCAGCAATCAGACAATCACCCCCTAATGTTTGCAGTTGTTCAATATCATCTTGATTAATAGGATAGCCAGGCCGGGGAATCACGAGAATTTTGACTTTTTCTAGTAATTCTTGGCTACGATACCAGTGCCTAATTTGTCCGACTAAATCAGAACCAATGACTAGGGTATATTCCTCCTGTTCTCCCCAAATTGCTTGCGCTTTTTCCACACTAATTAAGCTCCGTCGATCGCTTAATTCTCGTCGCAGTTGTATATTATCCCTTGGGGGTTGAATATCCCGGATGAGCAAATTTAACATCCTCAGACGATGTTCGAGACTGGTTTGATGATTTTTAAAGGGATTATCGGCAGCCCAAACCGCAACGATATCGTACTGTTCCGATAACCATTTTAGTATGGCTTGATGACCGGCAGTAGGAGGATCGGCACTGGTTCCAAAAAGGGCAATTTTAAGCATAGGATTCAATTGCTTGCTCACTGAGGGATTAGTTTAACTCTGCTCAAGCTTGGCAAAAATTAAGTAGGTAGGTGTTAAAAGTTGTCAGATGCCCCCCTTATTAAGGGGGGATTAAGGGGGGACTAAGGGGGGATCGGCACCCCCCTTATTAAGGGGGGCAGGGGGGATCGAACCTAAAATCCATTTTTAATTTAATTATAACCAGCTACTTAACTTCTCCTCATTATAGTTGATTTTACCAAAATAGGGCAAGAGGATCAGTGATCAGTAATCAGTGATCAGTGAAGTTTTGCGACGAGTGGGCTGCTATTAACTTAACAGAAAATTCCCTAACAGTTGGCCGTTCTGAATAGGGGAGATTGCGTCTGATTGCAAAAATATACTTATTCTTGAAGAAGAGCATAATCATAATGCTCCAAAATTTCACCTAAACAGGATGAATTATCATCGTATAAATTACCTAAGTTGTCTTCTTGCAAATGGTTTCTAACCCGATCAAAAAGCCCAACGGAATAGACACTATCATCATGACGAGAACGGTATCTAATCCCATCTACTCCTTGGGGATGTCCCCAAATTGCCTGCCCCCAAGTCCGACAATATTCATAATCACCGGAAGAAATGCGGGCATCTATTCCTATGCGAACAAGGGCCGGCCCCGTTAAGTCGGCCAACAGTAAAGCGCGATCACTTCTAATTCTAAAAAGATTTCTATTTCTTAGGGCTGTAACGGTTACGGCTCCGTCAAATGTTCGGCCAAAACATTCAATAAAGGTACTGTACTCATCACCCACATAGAGAAGCCCATAGCCCTGATTTGGCCCATCGAAACGACCGCTACCACTGCGGTCAAAATGAAGACTAGAAAGGTGTCCGGTTTTATTTAATCTTAGCCAGGGGCCTGGGGTTTCAATGACGGGCAATTGACGCTGACTAAAATCGTCTGGTGGGAGGGGAAAAGGAGGCAAACCCATTACGCCGCGCTATGACTCCCGTAACACTTAGCAGCCCAAACCACTGGCTCGATTTCTCCCTTTTGGAGTTTTTCTAGCGGGGTTGCTCCCTCTAAACGAATATCACCCGTAAGCAGAAAGAGCATTTGTGTCCAAGCACCGTCTTCTTTTAAAACGGCTAACACTTGGTCTAAACCTGACAAAACTTTGCCATCAACAAATTGCCAAGCGGGATAAACTAATTCCTCGTTGACAGATAAACCTAAGACCCGATGATTGAGCCTCATAGTTTCTAATTCCAAAGAACTACAGGCTAAAACACTACAAACCTCGGCGCTGGTTAAGGTTCCGCCTTGCTTAGATAGGAACCGTTTCTTCGCTTCTTCGCCTCGTTTAATGGCAGCCTCCAACGCAGGGGCCAAAGCTAAAGGAGATTGTGTTTTTTGTATAGATTCTAACATTTTTAAGCAACCCTACCACCGTCAACAAGACCTGTATAAAACAAATACAAGTCTCCCTTCAAATGTTTAGTCTCTTGTATCAGCTTACTTTTATCGTCTGAATACCCAATAACCTTACCTTTCTCTGGCCAGCCATATTTGTCGCGACCAGTGATCTCTACGACTACCCATTGATCGGGGTAATAGGATGAGACATCGGCTATACTCAAATCTTCTGTTTTGTGGCTAAGTGCTTTCATGGCTAAGGTGGGAGTTGATTTGATCAGGATCTTTGTTTTTGCCTAGTAGTGTTTCGGCTCCTCATGTCAGGAATCCCTAACATTATTAGCTTGACTCAATCTACCCTCATGGGCTACTATGCGGGGATGATAATGATGAGTAAAGAGCCAGCACCCGCAAGGGTACTGGCCCTCTCCTAGCTTCGCATCATCGGGATTAACCTTCTCAATTAGCCCACCAGGAGACTTAAAAACCTTAGTGTGGACTCAAGAAGCCAGGAGGTCAATCAATATGAAGAACTTACTCACTGTCATGCTCCTAAGCTCCCTCTTTTACGGCGTAGCTCTGGGGAAGATACGGCCTTACGACTGCGTTTTTCTCCGTACCGTAACAGAACTGGTAAAACTCTACGGTGGGGATCATAAAGACGGGAAGCGATAGGTAGAACGTTTATTTAGTTCAGGCTGGGCAGTGCGGCAACACTCGACCAGCTTTTTTGTACTGTTTTTTACTATCGCTCTATTTTCTTCAATGGTATCCACAATATAATCACTTACTGTAAGGATATCAACCAATAAATATTGCCCATTTAAACCAACAAATATTGCCCATTTAAACCAATAATTGTTGCTATCATTAAACAATAATTGTTGGTACTCCATTTCAAAATATGCTAACTAGCTCGAAAATACAGCCATGAAGACGCTCTCGTCAATGCCCCAAAACCTATCCGAAATGCCCCAAAACCTATCCGAAATGCCCCAAAACCTATCCGATGCCGAAAGGCAGGCAAGAAACTGTAATACAGCCATGAAGACGCTCTCGTCAATGCCCCCATCACTGTGTGAAGCCCAAAAGCAGGCAAGAAACTGTGGTTTGGATATACCCAAGCTAGAAGCTTTGTTGGCAGAAATCGAACCCTTATCTGATAAATATAAGGAGATATTTTATCGGGCGGCTACAGGACTTTATTCCGCCGATGATTTGGCTGAAAAGTTCAATCATAGCAGCGGCAAAAATCTGAACTCAGATTTCAACAAATATCTAGGAGCCAATCTTAAACTTTACCTTGAGTTAGATGACAGTGAGCGTGTGGGAATTACTTCTCTAAGAAGAATTCTTTTCAAGAAAGGTTATTGCGTCATTAACGATATTTTGACAAGCAGATACGTAGAGAATTCGGAATTAGAACGATCTGCCTCAGACAAAATTAGTACAGAATCAGACCACTGAAAACTAGCCCATTTTTGAGGAGATTAATTTCAAATGAAAACTGAAAACTTATTGGACGTAACAAAATTGGCCAGTCCCCATCTTGACACAAGTGATGTATTGGTATTGTTAGCTCAACTAAAAAATGAAAAGGATGGAGATCGCCGGGCGGAGATTATCAGAACAATAGGACAATACTATCCTGAATCTCAAGCAACTCCAATCTCTGAGCTTCAAGTAATAAAAAGGCTTTTAGATTTGGGCAATGATGTAGGTTCTGATGATTTTTTCAAATACGAAATTAAGCTTAGTTTGCATAAAATTTCGGACAAAATTGCTGCTCACTCTGATGTAGATATTGACTTTTTTCTCAAAAATCTAGCAATATTTCAATCCCAAGAAAATACTTCTCAAGCTCCAAAAGTCTTAATTGACGCTGATCTAATTGAAGAGTTTTTATTACGAAATCAGACGACTCTTAACAGTGAAGCTACTAGGGTTATGGGACTTGTTTTAGAGGGAAAAATTAATCCTTACAGCGGCGAAATGGGATTAATACAAATTTGGCATAGTATGAAAAATCTTAAATCTCAAGAATATGCCAATCGTTCGATCATTGAACTTCTGAGTAAGATTAACGTCGGCCAAGTTAACTTGAAAGAAATCGACCTAGAAAAATATCCCAACGTTAATTTAACAACGGCAATTCAAGTTGAGATTGCCAGAAAGTATAGCCTAGCAGGTATTATCACCATCAGAGATCGAGAATTCATTGCCAGTGGATATCCTTTTGTGGGTTCTCCTTCCCTATTGTTACAGTCTTTAGGGGAAGATACCTCGCCAGCTTCTATCGAAAGAACTCTCAAAAATCTCGGTAAAGCGGCAATGGAAAATGAAAAAGTAAAACTCAATCAGCTTTTAGAAAACGAGCCTCAACACAACTTATTCTTTGAGGATAATCTTTTGCTTTTTCAAGGCTGGAAAATTGAGAACTTTGAAATTCTTTCTGCTAACAACAATTTAACTTCTGCGACAGTTATCTTATGCAATACAAAAACCCAAGAGCGTTACACTGAATCGGCCTTTAAAAAAAGTCCAGTAGATGCACTTTTTACTGCTTTTAATGAGGCTCTAGCTCATTTAGTTGAAATTAAACATGACCTTAAATCTATCTATGTGGCCAACTTGACACCGGGTCAACAAGGAGACGTAACTGTCAAGGCGGTGGTTGAGTATGATGGTAAAGAAGTGATTACCATCTACACCCACGAAAATATTCTCAAGGCTTATTTTTTCGCCTACGTCAAAGCGATGATTGCCGTTTATGCACCCAAGGAATATCACCCCGATATTCATTGCACAAAAGAATTGACATATTTGTACAAAATTGGCGAACGATATTTTCGGGGACTGAATTTCAGCCAAGTCAATTTAATGGATGGTGAAGGCAATCTTTCCGATGCAAAATTGATGGGATGTAACTTCAGTAAGGCTAATCTTTCGAGGGTTAATTTAACTAATGCTGATTTAACAGGAGCCGATTTAAGTCATGCCAATTTGAGCAAAGCTGATTTAACAAGAGCCAATTTGAGCAAAGCTAATTTAACGGGAGCTAACTTGACCGATGTTAAATTAGATGAAAATAATCTAACCCTCCTTGATGGCACAATTTTGACTAACACAATTATGCCTGAAATTAACATTGAAATTAGCGGCGAATCCCGTTTAGAAAAGGTTGGTCAACTACTCAAACACATTGATCCTAAAAGTCAATCTCGAATCTTGGCTGTTCACTCCATGACAGATTCCATCTGGTGGGATAATCCCCTTGGTCAAAAATTCTGGGAAGTTAACAAAGAACTAATCGAAAGGAAGATTTCTATTCAACGAGTCTTTATTCTTCCTGAAGTTCCGACTCCAAAGCATTTACAGGTGATTCAGGAACAACTTAACTCTGGCATAGAAGTTGCTTGTATTTGTCATGAAAAAGCCAAAGATATTGAAGGCTATCGTTGGGATGATACCAACCTATTGATTAGCGAAAACTTATCTGTTACAAGAAATTCTTTTACAGCGAGAAGAACTATGAATGGTCAAACAGAATCAGGTTATATTTCCTATCAAACAAGAGTTGTCGAGACGGATAAAAGTCTCTTTAACGCTCTATGGGAAAAATCCGAAAAACTCTCTACTGAAGCTAATATTCAGGAACAATTAGCAAACCTGAGTACCTGACTTTCTTTCCATGAAAAGGATACCGTTGAACTTTCTGAATCAGCCTAATGATTTTTAAAGTCTGCTTGCGGTCATCCTCAACCCACCAAGCCAAATCTTCAAAAGCCAACCGATCAAATTCCCAGCTTTTAGCCATTTTTATCGGATAAATATTGAAGACTGGCTTGGTTCATTTTTACCGAATTTTATTGTTTTATTAATTGATGATCACAATGCGATCGCTCTTTCTATTCTATTTTGATAAAAAGCGATCGCTAAAAAGAAATTTCTCGGTCGTTTGTCACACAATCCTGAAGATATAAATCAATTAGTTCCTGATAAGAAATTCCTTTTTCTTTTGCTTTTTTTTCAAAGAAATCAATGACATCAATCCTTAAAGGTAAAGTGACCTGCTGCTTGAGTTGTTGAGCAAAAGGATTAGGACGACTTTTCATATTAGCGAGATCATACTCTGATTTCATAAACAATAACCTCGATGAGGACAGTATAGTATTTTGGTTAAATTTAACGACTCAATTATAATACATACAATCAAATTAACGATAGTTTGCTCTTAAAAAATTTTTCTCTCTCACCTCAGAAAAACTGCGATCGCCGTTCTAATTCTATTTTGATTAAAAGCGATCGCTTCCCCACAATCCCTAAAAAATAACCATAAAATTAATTAATAGAATATCGGAGAAAGACAAACATGATTATCGCTCAAGAAAAACCGACTATTGCGACAGTCACCAAAACCCCTGTCACTTTGGAAGCATATCGGGCGATCGCTGAAACTTCTCAGGAACGTTATGAATATTGTCATGGAGAAATGATTCTTATGCCTGGAGGAACCGCAACCCACAGCGCGATCGCGATCAATATCTCGGTTTTTTTGGGATTTTTATTGAGAGATAGGGATTTTCGCCTGTATAACAGCGATCTGCGGTTGTGGATTCCTGAATATCATTGTGGAACCTATACCGATCTCATGATCGTTAACCATGAACCGGAATTTAACGGCGATCGCAAAGACGAAATTCTTAATCCTTTATTTATTGTAGAGGTGCTGTCCCCCGCCACGGAAGCAGAGGATCGAGGTGATAAGTTTAGAAAATATCGTTCCCTGCCAAGTTTTTGTGAATATCTGCTCGTTAGTCAAACTGAACCCTACATTGAGCAATATTTCAGACTCGCACAGAGCGATCGCTGGCAACTACAAACCTACGATCAACTTAGTCAAATAATCCTTCTGGAGAGTTTAAACGTTGAACTTCCCTTGCTAGAAATTTATCGTCGTGTTAGTTTTGCCGCAGCCTCAACCGATTAATAACCTTTCTATTTTGTTTACATAAAAAGCGATCGCTCCACAGTTTAAACTCAAAAAACCCCCATCAACAAAGAAGCGGTAAAGAGTAGTTCATTAGAACTATCCAGGATGGTTAGGCAGAGAATGATATTGAAAGATGCCAAAGATACTGCCGACACTGCCAATACTAAGAATACTGCCGACACTGCCAATACTAAGAATACTGCCGACACTGCCAATACTGAGCATACTGCCGATACTAACCAGACTTAAAATGCTGCTGGCACTAGCGAGACTTAAAATACTGCCGGCACTGCCTAAACTCAAGATACAGCGATAACTAGCTTTGCTCAGATAATTAAGACCAGAAATCATTTTAAATCGGGGAAAGATTGGGGAATAGTTAGGGAAGTATTTTGCCAAACCTGTTGTAAACGCATAGCCGGCATAGTTAGATAAAGAATATCACCTTGATCGAGAGTGATTTCCAGTAATTGCCAACCGTGGATAGTTTGACCTTGTTTTTCTAGGTAAAGTGGCACAAAATCGGCATTCATCGCCGCTTCCTTGATAATTTGCCCCATAAAAGGATGATTCGGTGTGATTAATGTAGCCAAAGCAACCCAGAGGAGATCATCGGTCATGCCATTACCGAGAATTCTACCGCCCAAAGCGGCCGCGGCGAAGGAATAGGTGGCTAGATCCCGGGGACATAATACCGTATCAAAATCAAAAACCTCTTGAATCGATCGCCCGAATTGTTCCTGAGAGCAGCGTAAAACTAGATTAATTTTAGGAGCGATCGCTTTAGCAGTGAGAGCAATCTCCACATTAATCATATCCTCGTAAGTCACCACGATCAAAGATTCAGCGTTGTTAATATTAGCCGTTTCTAGGGTAGCCACTAGACGCGCATCCTCGATGATAACGGGGATTCCCCAAGAGCGCACGGAATGCAAAAATCTATTATTGGGGTCCGATTCAATCACCACCACTTCACAGCCTTGCTCGTGCAATTGTCGCACGATCCGGGTGCCGATACCTCCTAAACCACAGATAATGTGATGATTGCGGACGGGAATGCGGGTAGCATCCCAAAACTGTTTAAAGCGACTACCGAGAATAAAATCGTTGAGGAGAGCATAACAGATACCGATAACCCCCGCACCGACAATCATCATGACCACGGTAAAAATTTTGATACTATCGGGGGTAGATTCGGCCACTTTTTCGTTACCTCCGGCACCGGTAATCATCCCGACGGAGAAATAGAGGGAATCGACAAGGGAAATTTTTTGATTAACGCTGAGATAGGTAATGGTAGCAAGGGAAATCATCCCCAAGAGGGAAAGGGTGACAAGAATTACCGGTTGGACATAGTGCTGATAGGGACGGAGATTGAGTAGATTTCTCAGCCACTTTTGCAGTTTAAAACGCTGTTTTGCCTTAATTGTCGGTTTATTGCCGATAATGAGATGATCGCCAGTTTGGAGTTTTTTACCTAAAAGAACTGCGGAAACCAGATCGATTTCGTCGTGAGCGGGGAGATAATAGATTAACATCCGGGCCGGATCGTCCCAAAGTTCGTAGAGGGGTAATCCCCACCAAGGATGATTTTCCTCGATAATTATCTCTTGAATTGGCCAAAGGCGATCGAATAGCTGTAATTGACCGATAGCTTTATTACCAAGGGCAGCAAAGGAAAAGATCGGGGCTGCTAGGGAAGCAACGCTCATGCTAACGTGAGCAGGGAGGGTTTGATCGAGTCTTTCTCCCAAAGTTTCGTTAAATAGTCGGTTAACTATCCGAATTTTCGGGTTAATTATTCTTGCACGGGTGAGAATTTCTAGATTGAGTGCGTCGTTATCGATGGCCAAAACTAGGGTTTCTGCATCTGGAAGGCCAGCTTGCAGCAGAGTTTTAGGAGAGCAGGGATCGCCGATAATAATATCAGACTGGTATTCACAGACCATTTGGCGATCGCTAATCGCTACTACTGCCGCAGATTGTTGTTTGAGTAAACAAAAGATTTTATAACCCGTGCGACCTAATCCACAGACGATGATTTGCGGTTTCATTCATCGAGGGCGTTTTTTGCTGATTAACCTTTCATTTCTAGCGCAAAAACTAGGAAAAATCTGTAACTAAAGCTGCAATATTGCCAATTTTACCAATCAGGCTTTGAAGATGATAAAATAATCATCATCATTGATTGAATCACTTAAGCCTTGACTCGCTTTCTTTGGGATAAATTTAGTAAAGATTACCTCGAAACCTTTCTCTCTTCTTCCGGTGACGTGAAAACTAGCCTTGATGTGACGGCAGAAACTCAAGAAATTGATGTATATTTTCGACCGACTTCCCCAGAAATGCCGCCCGAATTAGGTTTATTGGGCCGATTAGCTCAAACCCCTTGTCTATTGGAACCCCATCGCAATCCAGTCACGATTGAGGGAATTCTCGCTTGTTTATCTAAACTGTTGACTGTGCGGGAACAATTACAAAGAGAAGCTCACCGCAATCAACAACCCTTATTAGCAGAAAATATTCCTAGACTATGGATAATAACTCCTACGGCCAGTCAAAGAATTATAACTGCTTTTTCCGCTCTCAATCATCCAGAT
>NZ_JADBVM010000177.1:0-4904 GCF_020244875.1 Microcystis sp. M44BS1 | reverse complement strand
TAGAGTCCGTAGGTTGGGTTGAGCGAATAAATATGTTAAGGAAAACCTCTCAATTCTCAGGAAAAGCGAAACCCAACACCCAACACCTAAATCTGTCTGAATCTTTTTGTTGGGTTTCCTTGGGTGTATTGTTGGGTTTCGTGCCTCAATCCAACCTACGGTAGAAACCCAACACCCAACACCCCCCCAGCCCCCCCGATGTCGGGGGGGTTGGGGGGGTCACACCCTGCCCCCACCAACAAACTTTTTGCCGCAAACCCTAGATACTCGATCGATTTTGAATCTCACCCCGAAAAAAGCGATCGATCTTACAGCAAGATTTCTAGCGCTAGGGTGAACCCCGGAACCACATCTTCCCCGCTTAAAATCGCGTTCTCGGGATAACAGGTAATCGTCCCGTCCTGACGATAGACGAAAGCCTGTTTATTGTGGCGATCGATCAACCATCCTAACTTCACCCCGTTCTCCCGATACTCCTCCATTTTCCGCTTTAACTTGGATAAACTATCGGTTTTAGAACGGATCTCGATCACGAAATCCGGCGCGAGATCGAGAAATTCATCCTCCCTTTCCTGCCAACCGGACGGTAAACGTTCTCTCGCCACGAAAGCCACATCGGGAGAGCGTACCGCGCTATTGGCCAGTTTAAAACCGCCGCTAGAACTAAATACCTCTCCTAACCCGTTCTGTTCGACCCAGTAGAGCAGGCGAGCGCCGGCTTTCAGTTCTCGATTCGCTGAAATACTTCCGATCGGGGGCATAGTGACTAACGTTCCATCTGCATTGCGTTCAAAGCCTAATTCCGGGTTCTGACAACTGAGGCGAATTAATTCCGCATCAGTAATCGTCGGGGATTTGCTTACCATATTGCATCAAAAAAAACAAGTATTTTTCACTAAATGATAACAAAGCGATGCCGATTGCCGCGCTTTTTCCTTTTGTACCCGAAAGGAAAAAAAATTGATCGCCCTATCCTGCATATTCCCAAAAAAGCAACCGATGAATTAGGTAGAAGCTCAAATCACCCTCACCGAGGAACTACCTATGAAATCCTTCGCCCTTCTCACCACCGTCAGCCTAATCGGCCTCTCCACCCTCGCCACTGTTCGCCCCGTCATCGCCCTAGAAAGCCGACAACCAGCCGAAACCCTGATCACTCAAGCGAACTACAAAGAAGCGATCGCCCACTTTAACCGGGGAATTAACTACATCCAACAGGAAAAATATGATCTCGCCCTCGCTCAATTCACCAGAGCGATCGAACTCGATCCAGACTATACCGAAGCTTACCTCGGTCGGGGCATGATTTACACGATGCGCGAACAATGGCGACCGGCGTTTCAAGACCTGAACACCGCGATCCGACTAAACCCCCGCGCTGCCTACGCTTACCATTTCCGGGGTATCGTCCATCTCGCATTTAACCAGAGACAAAATGCGATCGCCGATCTAACAACGGCCGCCGAATTATTTCGCCAGCAGGGAAACGCAGAAATGTACAACAGCGCCATAGAAGCACTACGGCAGATAGGTGCGTAAGTTGCAAGGGAGAGCGATCGCTCTCCCCCTCTAAACTTTTGTAAAAAAACCAATCTGAAGACTTAAAACTTAATCGCATAATTGGAAAAAAACCAACGATAACATCCTTGCAAGTATCCCCCAACTAAAGAGGAGCCAACCCGATGAAACCAATTACTTTCACCCTATCGGCGCTACTCGCCACCACTGGCCTACTGGTTCAACCCGGAGGCTTCCTGATGGAAAACATTCCACCCATCCTCGCGCAGGATCAGACCGCTTCCAGAGTCTATCAGAAAGCCAGCCCCGCCGTCGTCACCGTCAAAAATGGCAGCGGCCACGGTAGCGGCTTTCTCGTCAGTCCCGACGGTATCATCATTACCAACGCCCACGTTGTTGCGGACGGACCCCGGGTGGTGACGGTGAAATTTGCCAACGGACAGCAGGCCTCAGCAGACGTGATCGGCTTTGCCAAAAATGGCGTGGATTTGGCCGTCCTGCGGATTTATAACCGCCAAAACCTGCCCTATCTTCCCCTTGCCCGTCCGAACTCCGCCAAAGTCGGCGAAAGCGTTTTCGCCATCGGCACACCCTTAAACGAGGACTATCAAAACACCCTCACCCAGGGCATTATCAGCCGTCTCGACCCCGAAAAAGGCAGAGTACAACACAACGCTAATATCAACAAAGGCAATTCCGGCGGGCCGCTTTTGAATTCACGGGGGGAAGTGGTGGGGGTTAACGTCGCGGGCGATATCGGGAGTTACGTTTACGACGGTGCGGGAAACCCGATCGGCCTTACCCAGAGCGGGATTAATTTCGCCGTTTCCCTCGATCGCCTGCAAGCTTTCCTCACCGCAGTTAAAACAGGCGATGTCTCCACCGTCTCAACATTAGGACAGCAAGAGCGGATACAGTTACTCGCCCTCCCTCTTAACGGTCAGACCGTTCAAGGCAACTTGACCAAAGACCAAAACCAACAATATTACGGGTTCGAGGGTCGTGCCGGACAGAAAATCGTTCTGGATATGAACAGCAACGAGATCGCTCCCTATCTTGTCCTCTATCGCGTTCTCCAATCTTCCGAGGGGACAAAATACCCACAGGTCGCCCGTAGTGACCAGCGCGTCGATCGCGCTCCCGGGGATTTTAACGCTCGACTCGTAACCGAATTACCTGCCGATGGAGTTTATATCCTAGTGGCCACCTCTCGCGAAGGGGGTGAATCGGGTCGCTACACCCTCAACGCCGCCGCTAACCCTTAAATAATCCCATTTTGACCCTAATCACGATTCTAATCCCTATTTTCTGAGGAACTATCCCTATGAACTCTAGACATATTTCCCACCGTCTCGCTGGCGTCGGCCTCCTCGCCACTGTCCTCCTCGGTGGTATCGCCCCCGGTTTCAGCCAATCGACCACCCCGAATGGCGTCACCTTCTTCTGTAAAGAGGTGTTCGATCGCGCATCGGGAGGAAAAATCCCCGCCACCCTGGCTTGGATTCCCCAAAGGAGCGGCAATGTGCGGATTATCGGCTGGAAATCGGAATATTTCTCCAAACGTTCCCCGGTTCGTTGCGAGGAAGTCACGAAAAAATTCCAGGAAGCCTATAATCAAGGGCGTTTTAACTATCTCACCACCGGCCGGGCGAAGGGATACCCGATCATCTGCAGCGTTTCACGATCCGGCGATCCCTGCGATGGTAATAGCCAACTTTTTACCCTTAAACCCCACGACAATCCAGATTTAGTCTTGCAACAACTCATGGACATCCTAGAGGGGAAAAGCTCGGATATGCTCCTCCAGAATTCCGGAGATAAAACCTATATCTCGATGACGGAGTTTTTCGCCAAAGCTCCACTCGCCGATCGCGACGCGCCCTGTGGTACGAGATCTGCTGGCCCGCAAAATAATTGCGTTCCCACCCGCTAGAATTTTCGCTGTTTTACCCCGAATTTCCCCATAATAACCATGTTGAAACCCTTTCCCCTACTCCTAAGCCTCCTACTTCTGCCCGTCGTACCGGTTAAAGCGCTATCCCCTTTCTCTGCTCCGGCGATCGTGGCGGGAGACAGCCCAGACGCGCAGATCGAGCGATCGATCCGTCAAGTCACTGTTAAGATTACTAGCGAGATAAATCGGGGATCGGGAATCATTATCGGGAAAAAAGGCAGTATATACCTCGTTTTGACCAACGCTCACGTTACCCGTGGCGCGACCACCCTACAGATCCAAACCCACGACGGCCAAACCCGCACAGCCTCGATCGCACCGAATTCCCTCTTAAAAGATAAGGATCTGGCCCTGGTGGAGTTTAGCGATACCAGGGATTATCCGATCGCTAAAATTCGCGCCATTTCCCCGGATGCGGAACTAGATATCACCGTAACCGGTTATTCCGCAGAAACGGGGCAGTACACCACCGATAACGGGAAAATTGAACAAACAAGCGATCGACCCCTCCGGGAGGGCTACAGCGTCGGTTATAGTGGCGAGATCGTGCAGGGAATGAGCGGCGGTGGTATCTTTTTCGAGGATGAGTTAATCGGTATTAACGGGCGATCGGCCCATCCGATTCTCTCTAACTACACCTACGAAGACGGTACAAAACCCACAGACGCAGAAATCCAACAGATGAGAGCGGTTAACTGGGGCATTTCCCTTCATACCCTATTAACCTACATCCGTCCCGAAATCCTCAGCGCCTATAACCTGCCCCTACCGCAGGTGAACCCCGATATAGAAACCACCGTCTATACTGGTTATATCGCCAAATTAGAAACGAAAGCGAAGGGTTTCACCGTCCGGATTGATAGTAGCAGTACAGCCAATGGAAGTGGCGTAATTATCGCTAAAAAAGGGAATATTTACACGGTTTTAACCGCAGACCATGTATTATGTGAGAACAAGGAAGAAAGTCAAGATGCTGCAAGTGAACCTTGTCCCGATCACACCTACACCGTCGTCACCAGCGACGGCAAAACTCGAAACATCGAGAAAAGCACCATCATCCGGCAGGAAGGGGTAGATTTAGCAGTTTTTCAGTTTGAAAGCCGAGACAATTATCCCGTTGCGGAAATAGCGAATTATAACCCAAATACCGGTGATTTTGTTTTTGCGGCAGGCTTCCCCAAAATTGGCAAAAATCCCTCGAAATGGTTGTTTAGTGGCGGTGCAATTCACGATAAAGAACAGGGATTACTACAAACCCGCCAAAGTGACTTAAGAACGCAACAAAGTGGAACATTACAAAGTGTTGCTTCTTTAACCGGAGGCTATGAATTAGTTTATACCAGCATCACATTTGGGGGCATGAGTGGCGGTGCAGTCTTAGACTCCCAGGGGAGAGTAATAGGGATTCATGGAAGTTCGGAAACAGCAGGGG
>NZ_JADBVM010000176.1:0-5327 GCF_020244875.1 Microcystis sp. M44BS1 | reverse complement strand
TTCTCGGCTGGTGAGAGAGAGTCTATCTTTCTCTAAAAAAATGGAGAATCACGTTGGGGAACCCTTTGGTATTTTATCCATGACTACAATGCACAGCAAAGCAAAGGATTAAGCCGCCATCACTACTACCGAATCACCACCCAAAGCCTGAAACGACCGACGACCGGCTACTGACGACCGACTCCTAACCCCACCAACAAACTTTTTGCCGCAAACCCTACCTAGTGGTCTGCGGCAAAAAGTAGGGGCGAAGCATTCGGGCAATAACCTATCGGTGAAAACGTAGATTTTCTATCCGAATGCTTCGCCCGTACTTATTCAGCAAACCCTAAGTAGGGAGGCACAATTATTTGTAGGATGGGTTAGCGGTAGCGTAACATAATCGGGCGTTGGGTTTCATGCTTCAACCCAACCTACGTTCATCTTATATTTAATTCCACCCACCCACTTAAAACTCAAATCTGATAACTGATAACTGATTACTGATAACTGATAACTGATTACCGGCGCCGATCCTGCAATTTTTTATAGACATCTCGCAGGGGGACTTGATGATAGGCGAGAGCGACGAGGGTATGATAAAAAAGATCGGCCACTTCTGCAGCAATAGCATCGCCATCATTATCTTTGCAGGCCATGACCACTTCTGCCGATTCTTCGCCGATTTTCTTGAGAATTTTGTTATCTCCTCCGGCCAAAAGTTTACAGGTGTAGGATTCCGGATGAGGAGCGTCTCTGCGATCGCAAATTACCTTAAACAATTCCGAGAGGGTGTCGGCCGCTGGCGGTGATTTTTGCGAATTTACTTGGTGAAAACAGCTTCTTTCGCCAGTATGACAGGCGATATCACCGATTTGCTCAATAGTCAGCAAGATAGCATCACTATCGCAATCGTAGCGAATTTGACGCACTTTTTGGATATGGCCCGAGGTAGCACCCTTGTGCCACAATTCTTGACGAGAACGACTCCAATACCATGCTTCCCCAGTGGTGAGGGTTTTTTCGAGAGATTCCCGATTCATCCAGGCCATCATTAACACTGTAGCATCAAGATAGTCTTGAGCGATCGCCGGTACTAAACCCTGGGGATTATAAGCGATCGCGTCGAGGGGAATAGCGGAGAGCAAAGAGGACATCAGTTTTTTGCGGTCAAGAAATATGGTGGGACAAATTACCCAAAGCTTAATTATATAGGGTTTGCGGCAAAAAGTTTTTCGTGGGGGCAGGGTGTGGCCCCCCCAACCCCCCCGACATCGGGGGGGCAGGTGGGGTGTAGGGTTTTACCTATTTTCAGGGAAAAAGTCCCTGAATTTTCCCCCTGATCACCCCAAAACCCCAAAACCCTCTAACAACCCGTTGATTAAAAACAAAAATTATGTGCCGGGCTGTGTTAGAATCAACGCTTAAAGAAAAAGCTAAAAGCTAGAAAACCAAACAGGGCATCTAACCTTTAGCTATTCTTGTTCAACGTTACAGTTATCAATGTGTACGAGACATTGGTAACTGTTATTTTTGTTTCTTGAAGCGGGAAACCAATCCTAAACCACCCACTGCCAACAGTCCGAGGATAGTACCCGGTTCGGGAACGGATTGATGGAAAGAATTTTGGAGGCTGAATAGACCTTCAGTGGGGCCACCAGTATTATTTAGGGTATTTGTGACGGTCAACAGTTTCTTGGGGGCGATAGGGATGAAACCGCTAGGAGGGACCGGTGAGCCGTTAAGTGAAACTAAGGTCTCAGGTATCTCAGCAAATGTCTCGGTTACAGTCCCGTAGTTGGATGATACGTCTGAATCCAGGTCAACCCCGACAATATAATCGGGGGAGCCAATGACCTCGATTGTATATGTGAAAGACCCCCCGGGACCCTTATTGACATCAACGAGACCGTTCATAGCATCGTATCGGAAATAATAATGACCACCCATCTCGGTCAGCGCAACTTTATCCACACCCTCGGCCCCAATGTCACCCGATACGTACGTAATTTTTTTGTCCCCCTGAACAAGAGCATTTCCGCTCGTCCATTCCGTCCAAGTTAAGGTCGCGGCACTGGCACTGGTAGCGGTAAGCACCGCGCCAGCGAGAACCCCGATGGCTAGGGAGCCAGAAGCAAAAGTTTTGGTTAATTTGTTGGTTGTCATCATAACTGAATTATCCAGCGTTAATTGTGTGTACTATAGCCACAAAAAGAAGTTAAGCAAGCGTTAAGCTCGCTGATAACTTTTTGTTTGACTTGACACAACTATAGCGAAACTTTTCAAAAAAAACAAGTGTTTTAGAACAGGGTGAGCCCATCTCAAACGCTATTGACTATTGACTAATTTTGTCATCCGCTTGCTGTGTGGGCATTTCAAGTGATACCAGTCAATCAAAACAGTTAGGAATTCTTAACATTTGGTCGATTTTTGCTTAACAATTGAGATGGCAAATTCTCGTCAAATATGCCTGAATCACTCTCTGGGTAAGCAACTCACATAAATCAAGTTCATTTTGTTAACGGTTGTTAAGATGCGCTTCGCTTACCCTGTGTTTTAGAAAACTTTTTTTCGGCAATATTTAGCTATTTTTTGTCAAATTTATAGCAGTTTTCCCCGAACATAACTACCCAAAAGTTGACAAATATACCCAAGCTTTTTGGTGAAAGTTGGACAAATAAACAGGCTCTAAGTAGGTGGGTGGAATTAAATATAAGATGAACGTAGGTTGGGTTGAAGCATGAAACCCAACGCCCGCATGGGTTACGCTACCGCTAACCCATCCTACAAATAATTGTGCCTCCCTACTTAGTTCAAAAAAAAATCTCTCAATTCGTTACAAAACTTAATCAAGAGAGGTACAATGTATAAAACTTAACAGTTTTGACAGTCAAAACTGGAGTTCGATGGCAATCAACTCCCTAACGAGGTAACTTCCTTTTGCTCCCACAAAAATGTCACCCCAAAACCCCCAGACAAACTCAGGTTTTAGAAAGACCAAAAATCCCGTCTAATATCTCTATCTAAAGAGGTATGACTAATTTTCCCAAATCATCTATAGTTACCAGCGTAGGGCAATGGCAGTATAAAAGTGGACAACTGACTGTCTAAAGTTGGACGATTCTCTCTCGAGAAATTTCTTTAATTAAAACCGGGTTAAGTTAAGACGCATTTAAACACCTTATTCTTAGATTAGCCGAATCTAACCCAATCCCTTTACTGTTGCCTCTTGCATGAGTGCCTCTTTCCTCATCTCAACAAGCAATTTAAATACTTAACAGCTTATATACTATGAATACTCTCATCACTATTCGAGAAGCTTCCGATTTACTCGGAGTTAGCATTAAAACCCTCCGGCGCTGGGAACAACAGGGTAAAATTTCCTCAATTCGTACCCGCGGCGGTCATCGCCGATTTCGACCAGAAGATCTCTTACAATCTGGTCAAGCAACCCCATTGATTATTGGCTATGCTCGTGTTAATCGACCTGAACAAAAACCACAATTAGACACCCAGATAAAAGCGTTAGAAGAATTTTGCCATCAGCAGGGTCAACCCTTTGAAATTCTCACCGATATCGGCGACGGAGTCAGCCACAATCACCCTAATTTTATGCGTCTAGTGAAGATGATTTGTCACGGTGAGGTGAAATCTCTAGTTTTAACCCATGCGGAAAGTGTCAGTCGCTTTTGTCATGATTTTATTTTCGGTTTGTGCAGTCTCTTCAAAATCCAAGTCATTATCCTCAATCAACCCCAGGAATCCATTGCAGCTGAGGATTTAGTCGAGGATATCCAATCCCTTGTCACCATCTGTTACAATCATCTGTACTCGCTACATCACCCAGATCATCAGCAATTACTAGAACACCTAGGGGCGCTTAAGAATGTCTATGTGGGTTAAAATTACCCTTGCCGTAGGTTTCTCCTCCCTCTTTGTTGCCTGTCTGATGCTGACTCTACTGTTCCCCGAACAACGGCTAGGAATGTAATATTTTAGATGATAAAGACAATATGATCCCCCCTTGCCCTAGGGTTGATTCAAGGTAGGGTTGATTCATGAATCAATCCTACCCCTTGCCTCCCTTAAAAAAAGGGGGAAAACCCGGAAAGTTCCCTTTTCCAAGCTGGATTGAGGGGGATCAAATTGGCTGACAGCTATAATAACCCCAGATTGACGGCAAATGAAACTAGAAACCACGGCGATTAAACGGATTCTTGATGCTAACCTTGACCGCGCCAGAGAAGGACTGCGAATTATCGAAGAATGGTGTCGTTTTGGCTTAGATAATCCCGATTTAGCCCAAGAATGTAAAGAAATGCGCCATCAATTAGCTGGTTGGCACTCGATCGATCTTAAACGACATCGGGACACGGCCGGCGATATCGGCACAAATTTAAGCCATCCCAGGGAAGAAATCCGGGAGACTGTCGAGGGACTGCTGCAGGCCAATCTGGCTCGCGTACAGGAGGCTTTTCGGGTTTTAGAAGAATACGGTAAACTCTATGATCTGGAGCTAGGGATAGCCTGTAAACAGCTGCGCTATCGGGTTTATCAGCTAGAGAGTAAACTATTAATCTCTCCACCGCTGGAAAGACTAAAAGCATCTCCCCTCTATCTAGTCACTTCTCCCGCCGAAAATCTGCTAGAAATCGTTGAATTAGCCCTAAAAGGAGGTTTAAAATTGGTGCAGTACCGCCATAAAACCGCCGCTGATACCATTCGTTTAGAAGAGGCCGCTAAACTGTGTGAGTTATGCCACCGTTATGATGCTTTATTTATTATGAACGATCGCGTCGATATTGCTCAGGCCATTCATGCTGATGGTGTTCATCTCGGCCAACAGGATCTACCGATTTCCCTAGCGCGGCAATTTCTCGGCCCGACGGCAATTATCGGTCGGTCCACCACTAATCCCCAAGAGATGGCCAAAGCAATCCAAGAAAAGGCCGATTATGTGGGAGTCGGGCCGGTTTATGCCACCCCCACCAAAGCAGGAAAAACCCCCGCAGGATTGGAATACGTCCGTTATGCGCGGGAAAATTGCCCTTTACCCTGGTTTGCGATCGGTGGTATTGATAGTAATAACATTAAAGAGGTTTTAGAGGCAGGAGCGCAACAGGTAGCTGTAGTCCGGGCCATCATGGAAGCGCAGCACCCCGATGTGGTGACACAACAATTATTAAACCAATTAAAGTAGGGAAGGGGAAATGGGGAAATGGGGGAATGGGGAAATGGGGAAATGGGGAAATGGGGGAATGGGGAAATGGGGAAATGGGGAAATGGGGAAATGGGGAAATGGGGAAATGGGGAAATGGGGAAATGGGGAAATGGGGAAATGGGGAAAT
>NZ_JADBVM010000175.1:0-27580 GCF_020244875.1 Microcystis sp. M44BS1 | reverse complement strand
CGGTCCAGTAATTTTCTTATCTTGGACGGGATACCACAGCAGATCTCCGGCAATAAAAACCCGAGGAGAATTAGCAAAAATAATCTCTAGATTTTCTTTGATTTTCACGATCCATTCGTATTGTTCGGTATTATCGGCCATAAGTTTACCGTCACTATCGGGGTATTCAATATCTGGATCAATAGCTGGTGTAAAGGTCATAATTTCTGCTCTGAGGTTATTTGTCTGAAAATTAAATTCTAGCAGCGACGTTATCTTTCCCCTCTAGTCCCAAAATAACATCGTCAATAAGGTTGCTCAAAATATTTGTGTACTTTTGTTAAAAAGGAAAATTTTTTTTGACAAAAAAAACAACTTGTGCTATGAGATAAATCTCTAACTTGACAAAAATTCCCCAGACTAGAAGCTGATCGAGGATAGCGATCGAGCGTTATAATCGAGCCATTACCCCGCGCTCCCGGTCGGGATGAGAAATCTATGATGACCGCTCTCTACGAAGAAGATTTTGTTCTCTGGACAGAAAAAACCGCCGAACTGTTAAAGCGGAAAGAGTTTGACCGGGTGGACTGGGAAAACCTGATCGAGGAAGTGGAGTGCATGGGAAAAAGCGAGAGACAGGCAATAACGAGTTTATTAACCGTTTTAATCGAACACTTGCTAAAACTATCCTATTGGGAATCGGAAAAAGAACGGAATGCCCGTCATTGGATAGTGGAGATTGCGGCTTTCCGATCGCAATTAGAACAAAAAATAGATAGTGCCACCCTCGTCAACCATGCCCGCGATTCTTGGAAAAAAGCCTATGTAACCGCCAGAAAATCCCTGATTAACGCGCGGATAGTCGATAAAAACGCGATTCCCCTAGAGTCTATATTCACTCTCGAACAGGTATTAGACGGGGATTGGTTCCCGATCGATATCGAACCTTTTTTGGAAACCCGTCCATAAATTGCAGTCATATCCCCGCAAAAAGATTAGGATTATCAGCGAATATAACCGAATATGCAAGATATAGAGCAAATCCGCCGTCAACTCATCGAACGCTACCAACAATTATCGGCACTAGATCAGGTGATCGTCCGTTTTTTTTCCCTAATCTATGAACCGATCGCCCGCAGCACTTTTCTAGACTGTTTAAATCAAGCTCATTACCGCGACGAGAACAACCGGCGATTTAACGGCCAAACCCTGAAATCCCATTTAGATCTCCTCCTAGAAGCAGAAGTGATCACCCAGGACAAAGGCTACGGGCCGCGCTGTCATCCCCTCCTCGTCGAGATTGCCAGCCGTGATAGCGTTAGTAAGGGAGAATTCAAGCGTTTTGCCGAGATTATCAAGGCAAAACTGGCGCAACCCCGAACTCGTTGGGATGAAAGCCTAGTTTTTCAGGGAAAAGAGCAATTAATCCGAGAAATCCGTCTGGCCATCTATCGTCAGGATTTCGACTCGATCGAACAACAAATCGCCGATTATCAGAAAACCAGCTATTCTTCCTCAAAAACCAGCCTAGAAGACCTTCTTATCCTCATCTACGATAACCCCTTCGATGGGGATTGGTTACGGACGCAACCGACCAAATTTCAAGCAATAGCACTAAATAGCATTCTTGTCAAGGCTTTTGAAAAAATAACTCGCGCCGATGGAGCTTTTTCCCTCCTAGAAGAACTCTGTCAAGACCAGACCAGTGTTTCCGAAGCCCATTTGTGGCTCGAACAGGCAATCATCCGAGGACAAAGCGATAAAGTGCGTCGGTATCTCGATCGCCCCTTCCCGGAAAACCAAGCAGCAGCAATCGGGGCGATACGGGGTTGGATTGCCTTTCTGGGCGGGGAAAACAGCAAAGCGATCCAAGAATATACCCTCGCCCTTAAAGCCCTAAAAAAAGCCAAAGGAAAACAAAAAATCTATTTTTCTTCGATTAGCGGCTTCTCCTTTATTTTCGCCCTCCTCAAAGAAGGAACCCCCGAACGTCTCGCCGAAGCCGCCAGCTATATCAGTTGGGTGACGCGTCAAAACGATCATCCTTTCAGTCCTATCTATGCCCGTCTGGAAAAAATCATCGCTGCCCGTCAGGGAGATATGCAGGCCAAAGACGCAATCATCGACGCGACGATCAATCCCTACCAAATGGGCCAGGGTCTAGAGACTCTTATCTGTAGTATCTGTCTCTACTGGATGAGTAGCGACATCGCTAAAAAACATCTGCCCCGGCTACTCTTGCCCCTCTACAAAGATGCCAAGGCGGCTGGCTACCATTGGTTAGCCCTAGAAACCGGGGCCCTACTGTCCCGACTCGATCGAGCGCCGGAAGCGGAGGTGGTTATAAAATGGCATCTCCCTTCCCCCCTGGTAGATGCGATCGAACCCCAAGAAGCTTGGCAACTGTGCCTGAATGCCTTGACTAATCTGTGCGCGCCAACACCAACCCCGGGTAAATCTAACCCCGTCGTCCGCCTTGCTTGGTTTATCACTATCCATTCCGAGGATTATTTCCTGCAACCAAAAGAACAGAAACTCGACGCGCGGGGCAATTGGAGTCGCGGCCGTCCCGTCTCCCTTAAACGTCTGCGAAAAACTGGGGAAATTGACTATTTAACCCCGCAAGACCTGAAAATTTGCGCCCATATCTTCGTGGAATCCAGTTACTATGGCCAGAACGAGTATCACTTTGAGCGCCGGGCCATTATCGAACTGATCGGTCATCCCCTGGTGTTCTGGGAAGATTCCCCCGGAACGCGGGTAGAAATCGTCGCTGGGGAACCGGAATTGCGAGTAAGAAAGGGAAAATCGGGTAAATTAATCCTGTCTTTACTGCCCGATCTCAGCGATCGCCAAGAAGTGCTGATTTGGAAAGAAACCCCCACTCGCGTTAAGGTAATCGAAGTCAAGCCGGAACACCGAAGCATCGCCGACATTATCGGCAAAAGCAACCGCCTAGAAGTCCCCGACAAGGGCCGGGAAAAAGTCCTGGGCGCGATCAATTCCCTGTCCGGGATCGTGACAGTACATTCCGATATCGGGGGAGGAAAAGCAGCCCGGTCAGTGGCAGCCGATAGTCAACCCCGGATTCATCTCTTACCGGCCGGAGAGGGTTTAAAAGTGGCGGTTCTCAGCCGTCCTTTTGGGGCAGCCGGTCCCTATTTCCAGCCTGGAAAAGGGGGAGAAACAGTAATCGCCGAAATCGAGGGGGAACGGCTGCAAACCACCAGAGATCTAGCCCTAGAGAAAAAACTGGCCCAAACAGCGATCGATTCTTGTCCGATCCTGATCAGTTTTGAGGAAGAAAATGGGGAATGGCGGCTAGAAAATCCAGAGGATTGTCTAGATCTACTGCTGGAATTGCGGGAATTAAGCGATAGCGTCCTTGTGGAATGGCCGGAAGGGGAAAAATGGCGGGTGTCGCGTCAGCTTCGATTACAAGACCTACACCTAAATATCCACAGTCAACGGGATTGGTTTGCCGTCAGTGGTGAACTGCACCTAGAGGAGAAATCGGTGCTGAGTATGCAGGAGTTGATGAAATTGCTAGAGGGAGCGCCGGGGCGGTTTATTCCCCTCGGAGATGGTCAATTTCTCGCCCTAACCGAGGCATTTCGGGAACGGTTACAGGAAATGCGCGCTTTCTCGGAAAAGTCCGGCGACGGTTTGCGGTTTCATCCCTTCGCTGCCCCGATTCTCTCGGAACTCACCGAGGAAGTGGGACAACTCAAGGCCGATAAACGTTGGCGCGATAATTTACAACGCTTTCAGGAGAGTCAGGATTTTACCCCAGAAGTCCCCTCAACTCTACAGGCAGAATTGCGCGACTATCAATTGGAAGGCTTTCGCTGGTTAGCTAGGCTGGCCCGGTGGGGGGCCGGGGCCTGTTTGGCCGATGATATGGGATTAGGGAAAACTTTACAGGCTCTGGCAGTGATCCTTACCCGCGCCTCGGAGGGACCGACTTTAGCGATCGCTCCTACTTCAGTATGTTTGAACTGGATTAGTGAGGCGGAAAGGTTCGCACCTACCTTAAATATCATCCAATTGGGTACAGGCGATCGGCAAGCACTACTCGATCGACTGCAACCTTTTGATCTGTTGGTCTGTAGCTATGGGTTATTACAGCAGGAAGAAGTGGCCACCATGTTGGCCGGGGTGGAATGGCGAACAATCGTTCTCGATGAGGCCCAAGCGATTAAGAATTTCTCCACCAAGCGATCGAAAGCAGCGATGAATCTGCGGGGGGATTTTAAACTAATCACCACGGGAACACCGATCGAGAATCATTTAGGGGAATTATGGAATCTTTTCCGTTTTATTAACCCCGGATTGTTGGGCTCCTTGGAAAGTTTTGATCGCCGTTTCGCCACCCCGATCGAAAAATACGGCGATAAAACCGCTCGCGAACAGTTAAAAAAACTGGTGCGGCCTTTCCTTCTCCGGCGCACCAAAAACCAAGTTCTGGCGGAATTACCGCCCCGTACCGAGATTTTAGTCCCGATCGAGTTAAGCGTCGAGGAGAAGGCATTTTACGAGGCCTTACGGCGGCGTGCTTTGGAGAAATTAAGCGAGAGTGACAGTACCGCCGGAGCGAAACATCTCCAGGTACTGGCAGAGATCATGAAATTACGCCGGGCCTGCTGTCACCCGCAGTTAGTGGCTCCAGATTTGGATTTAGCTGGCTCGAAATTGTCCCGTTTCGGGGAAATTCTGGATGATTTATTGGATAATCAGCATAAAGCGTTGGTATTTAGTCAATTTGTCGATCATTTAGCGATTGTCCGCAGTTATCTCGATCAAAGACAGATAAAATATCAATACCTTGATGGTAGTACCCCAGCCGGCGATCGGCAGAAACAGGTGAAAGCCTTTCAAGCGGGGGAAGGGGACGTATTTTTAATTAGTTTAAAAGCCGGGGGGACAGGATTAAATCTCACCGCAGCCGATTATGTTATCCATCTTGATCCCTGGTGGAATCCCGCAGTGGAGGATCAGGCCTCCGATCGCGCTCACCGCATCGGCCAAAAACGTCCGGTGACGATTTATCGCTTAGTGGCCAAGGATACGATCGAGGAAAAAATTGTCGATCTGCACCACCATAAACGCGATCTCGCCGATAGTTTATTGGAGGGAACCGACGCCAGCGGCAAGCTATCCACTGACGAATTATTGCGCTTAATGGCCGAGGGATAGTAGGACTGCATGGGAGAGGGGAAAGTCTGAGCTTTTGTACTAATATTTAGGGTTTGCTGAATAAATCTAAAAACCTTGTTGGATAAGACTTTTGGACTTTTTTCCCCTCAAAAAGTGCCAGCCATTGGAGTGATCGGGGGTAAAATTCAGGTACTTTTTCCCTGAAAATTAGGTAACTGACTACCTCAAAATCGGTAAAACCCTACACCCTACACCCCACCTGCCCCCCCGATGTCGGGGGGGGTTGGGGGGGGTCACACCCTGCCCCCACCAACAAACTTTTTCAGCAGACCCTATTTAGGGTTTGCTGAAAAACTTTTTGCCGCAAACCCTAGATAGAGATTTTTCCTAGTAATTACCATCCTGATAATAACTACCTGAGATCGATCGAAATGGGATTTAATAAAAATAAGGCCGCATGACTAGCCATTTCTGCTGATAAATAAATCTTTTTATATTTAATAATCCCCGTTTCCAGAAAAGAATCCCTTAACATTGCTTTTGTCCCACTATTAAAATCCGCTTCGTAAAAAACTTCTTTAATTCCCGAAGAAATAATTAGTTTTAAACAGGAAATACAGGGTTCTAAAGTAACGTAAATACTAGCTCCTTGGGTAGAAATACCGTGTTTGGCCGCTTGAGCGATCGCATTAGCTTCGGCATGAATTGCTCTAGAGGGAATTTCTCCGGATTCTCGACAGGTTCCCAAACCGGGATAACAAAAACCCTGGGCAGTACAATGAACCGTTCCCGATGGCGAACCATTGTAACCCGTGGCTAAAACCTGCCGATCTTTGACAATTACCGCACCGACGGGAAAAGCTAAACAGGTGGATCTGGTGGCGGCTAATTTAGCGATCATTAAAAAATATTCGTCCCAAGTCGGTCTTTTTTCTTCAGAGTTGATCACGGTTTCATACCAAGCTAGAAAAAGCAAAAAAGAGGGGGTTCTCTCTGATAGCTTATCATTAGTTGACCTCTAAACCAATTAAAGCACCATCCTGACCACCGATCGCGTAGCCAATAGCCACAAGTAAACCAGCTAGTAAACCCAATAAAGCAACAGTTTTAAGCTGATTCATCTTTATTTATCTTAGGAAGTGGGAGATATAGGAGATGTGGGGGGACATTTCAGTTATCAGCGCCCTTCAGGATCTGATAACTGATAACTGATTAATGCCTAGCATAAAAACCAAAAAAAGCTCTGAATTTAATAATAATTTAAAGAATTTGACTGCTTGAGAATAATCAGATTTTGGCTGATAGCTAAACCCTGACGGCTGGCCAAATAACAGAAATTCTTAAGAAGCTAAAGGGTTTAAATCCCCAGAGAGAGCATTGTAGAATAAAGCGGTTAGTTATCTACTAGAAGAGAGGACTTTTCCGTCCTAGCGACGCAATTCTCTGGAAATCTCTAACCCAAATTGCCAAGGAGACTGAGTTTTAATGTCTGTTAATTTTTTGGGGGTTGGTTTGTTTCACCCTCTCCTTACCCCTTATCTCGCCCTCCATATTCCCGACGGCTTTTTGAGTCCACCAGTGAGTCTATTTACTTGGATAATTGCCGTTGTCCTGATTGGCTTTTCTCTCAAAAAAGTGCGCGGCCACTACGCTGAACGGGCTGTACCTTTGATGGGAGTTTGTGCTGCCTTTATTTTTGCCGCCCAGATGATTAATTTTCCCATTCCGGGGGGAACCTCCGGACATTTGTTAGGGGGGACTCTCGCAGGGGTTCTGCTCGGCCCCTGGGCGGGTTCTCTGGTGATGGCGGTGGTTTTTATCGTGCAAGCTTTATTTTTTCAAGATGGCGGTTTAACGGTTTTAGGGGCAAATATCGTCAATATGGGTTTGATCGGGACGTTTGGCGGTTATTATCTCTATCTGGGGATTAGAAAAGCCCTTGGTTTTAATAGTTGGCGCAGTACGGCGATCGCTATTGCCGTAGCTGCTTGGACAAGTGTGGTGGTGGCGGCGTTAGCTTGCGCCCTGCAATTGGCTTTATCTGGCACTGTACCGCTTTTAGTCGCCCTTTTTGCCATGTTATCTTGGCATATCCTCATCGGTATCGGGGAAGCGGTGATTACGGTTTTCGCTGTCGGTTATATCTGGCGAACTCGTCCCGATCTCCTCTACGATCCGCCCCATTCCGTTAATACTTCCGTTCCCCCTTCCTACGCTTCTCGTCAATAGACCTCTTGTAAAAATCAAAAATTGTTGTTAGGGTCAGGAGTCAGGAGTTAGTAGTCAGGAGTCAGGAGTTAAGTAGGGAGGCACAATTATTTTTAGGATGGGTTAGCGGTAGCGTAACATGAGCGGGCGTTGGGTTTCATGCTTCAACCCAACCTACGTTCATCTTATATTTAATTCCACCCACCCACTTAGTAGTCAGGAGCCAGGAGTCAGGAGAATGAATAATAATCAATTAAATGGTCTATTTAAGGATTTTATGCAATTTAATCCTTATTTTTACCGTTTTTGAACCCTCAAAAATTAATTATGCAAGAGGTTTAATAAAGATTAGCCCATGAATATTCGCAGAAATAGCCAATTTTTTCTGATTGGCTTGGTATTATCCCTAATTATCGCCGTTTTTCTTTCTACCTTTGCCAGTCCCGATCCCGACGGACTCGATCGAGTGGCGGAAGACTTACAATTTAGCCAAAAGGAAGAGCCTAACGCCCTTGGTAATCAATTACCCTCCGCCCGAATTTTTGATGGTTATGCCCTCAAAGGTGTTCCCGAAGGTGTCGCCACTCCCCTCGCCGGTTTTCTGGGAACTCTTGCCACTTTCGGCATCGCTTGGGGTATCGGTAAATTAGTCATTCCAAAATCCCAAAATCAGGAGTAAGGAGTCGAGAAGTGGGGTAGTGGGGTAGTGGGGTAGTGGGGTAGTGCGGCATTTGGCTGAAATTTCCCTAAATCCCTAAATACCTAAATCACTGATAACTGATAACTGATCACTGATCACTGATAAGTAGGGAGGCACAATTATTGGTAGGATGGGTTAGCGGTAGCGTAACCCATGCGGGCGTTGGGTTTCATGCTTCAACCGTTCGGCAAAAGCTCACGGCCGAAGCCCAACCTACGTTCATCTGATAACTGATAACTGATAACTGATAACTGAATAAATGCTACACATTGCTACTTTTTCTTGCGAAAATGAGCGCCAAAATTGCGGTTTTTGGCAGAAACTTGCGCCCCATACCCGGGTTTTAGTGACTCTTTTGTTAGTTTTTGCCACAGCCTTAACTCCGAATGGTAGCTGGGAAACTTGGGCAATTTACGGATTAGGATTAATTATTTTAATTCTGATTAGTCGGGTGACTATTCCTATACTTTTACAAAGAGTAGCGATCGAATTTGTCTTTATCGGTGTGGTTTTATTGGGAACCCTTTTTCGCGATGGCGGCGAAATTCTTTGGTCTTGGGGATTTTTGCGGGTAACTAGCGAGGGATTGCTGGTGTTAGGCAGTGTGGCCATAAAAGCTTTTCTCTGTCTTTGTACGGTCAATATTCTGGTTTTAACGACAGCAATTCCCGACCTGTTGCAAGCATTAGTTACCCTAAAAACTCCCCCTTTATTGGTGGCAATTTTGGCTTCTATGTACCGTTATCTAGCTGTTTTGATCGCTGAATTTAATTCCATGCGAAGGGCAGCAATTGCGCGTAATTTAATGAGTAGTCCCCGATGGCAACGGTTGCTAGTGGGACACATGATCGGCTCTTTATTTATCCGTACCTACGAACGGGGCGATCGCATTTATCAGGCCATGTTATCGAGGGGTTACACTGGTTCCTTGCCTTCTGTGCAGGTTCCCCAAAGCAAGCTGAAAGATTATCTCGCTATAATTTGTATAGTAATTCTGATCCTCTGGGGTCAAATGGTACATCTACTCAGGTAAAAGTCTCGTTTTTCATGCACCACAACCCGATTTTTATTGAAAACCTAGTTTATACCTATCCTGACGGTACAGAAGCGTTAAAGGGTATTAATTTAGCCATTGAAGCTACGGAAAAGGTGGCTTTAGTCGGGGCAAATGGATCGGGAAAATCCACCTTATTACTGCATTTTAACGGTATTCTCCCGCCACAAACGGGTAAAATCACCGTCGGTCCCTACCAAGTTAAACCAGAGAATTTAGAAAATATCCGCAATTTTGTCGGTTTAGTCTTCCAAAACCCCGACGATCAGCTATTTATGCCCACTGTCTGGGAGGATGTGACTTTTGGCCCGATGAATCAGGGAATTCGGGGAGAGGATTTAAACCATCGCTGTCATCATGCTTTACACGCGGTGGGATTGGATTCCCAGCATTATGGTAAGAGAAACAGTCAGAATCTATCGGGGGGTGAAAAAAAACGCGTGGCCATTGCGGGGGTTTTAGCCATGTTACCGCAGGTCTTAGTTTTTGATGAACCTAGCGCCCAACTGGACCCCCGGTCCCGTCGGCAATTAATACAACTGTTAGCCACTTTACCCCAAACCCAAGTGATCGCTACCCACGATCTCGATCTGGCTTTAGAATTATGCGATCGCACGGTGGTGTTAAGTCGTGGTCAGGTGGTGGGAGAGGGAGAAACCGCTAAGATTTTAAGTAATCGGGAATTTTTGGAACAACACGACTTGGAAACACCCCTTTGTTATAGTCGTCCCTACTGTGCGATCGCTGATGCGCCCTCACAAGTCAGTGATCAGTGATCAGTGATCAGTTATCAGATGTGAGTTTTCAGTTCACCGATTACTGTTTACTGAACACTAAAAAAAAGCTCCCTTTTCCCCTCTCATAGACAGTCTTAACGAGTGATTTAGATGGTCAACAGATTACCGCTACTTAGCGGTTAATTTTGGGGATTCTAAGGGAGAATGATGTAATAACATTAATTGATTTTCTTGTAAGATTTCGATAGCATAAGCAATGCCAGAAGTATCGCTAAATTCAACTTCAAAAACATTTGGCTCATAGACTTCTACAATTGTTCCCACTTGCCCGCGATATAATCCCAATTGGGGTAAGTCTTCTAATAAAGCAACCACATCTAAGAGTTTCATTTCCTTATCTCCTTAAAGTACATAACAAGTAACTAAACGGGGAAAATTTTCATCATTTCTGATTATCCAAACACTGGGAATAATAGCCGTTTTGTTTTGATGATTTAGGGGAAAGTCATTAACGAAGGCAGGGGGCGATCGGCAGGGGGCAGGAGGCCGTTTTTGTAACGGGGATTTATGCCCCGCTCCCAAAACTTTTCGCCTTAAGGTGAGGTTTTAGACCCGATTTTTTCGATAATATACTTTTGTCCATATTCCCACTTCTGCAAGAAGTCTGTGGATAGCTTGCCCTGAGTAAATAGGGCTTGCTGAATAAATGTGAAATGTAGGTAAGGTAAGGGTTTTGTGGCTTTTCTCGTGAAACAGGTGCCAGATTTTGAGAGAATCGTGCTTCAAAACCTTGCGTCTTCATCGGCCTGCGTCCTGTAGGGGCGAAGCATTCGGGCAATAACCTATCGGTGAAACCAGAGATTTTCTATCCGAATGCTTCGCCCGTACTTTTTGTCGCAAACCCTAAATACTGATGTCCGATGCACAATTTTGAGATTTATTATCGGTTTCTTGCATAATGAGAGAGGACAAAAGCGAGAAAGTCTGACATTCTTAGGATAGGTAGCACGAAAATCGAGGCCATTTCTCACGATGCAAGCTCTGCTAGAAAAAGCTCAGATAGCGTTGAATAAAAAGGACTGGGAGACAGTAAACGCCAGCATACAGCGACTTTTAAACCAAAAAGATGCTGTTGAATCGATTATTAACGATGAAATCCTCGATTTAGCCCTAGAAGCTTTACAAAAATGTGATTTTCAACAGCGATGGGAGATAGCGAAACTATTTCCTCAAATCGGTCAATCGGCGATCGCTCCTTTAATTGCCCTGTTAGAATCCGAGGAACAAGATGGGGAAATGCGCTGGTTTCTGGCAAGAATTCTCAGTCAATTTGACGATCGAGCCTGTATTCTCGCTCTCAGTCAATTATTGCAAAGATCGGAGGAGGAGGAACTCAGCCAAATGGCTGCGGCTGCTTTAGCTAATATCGGCAGTTCTGCGATCTCCAGTTTAGAACAATTACTGTCCGACTCGAACAGGCGTTTTTTAGCCGTACAAGCTTTATCACAAATTCGCCGGCCGGAAATTATCGAACCGCTTTTAACCGTAGTTAAGGATCAATCTAGCACCATTCGGGCTATGGCGATCGAAGCTTTAAGCAGTTTTCACCATCCCCAGATTACTGCGATTATCCTCGATGCTTTACGGGATCCGGCCATCGAGGTGCGACGGGAAGCAATTAAAGCTAGTAGTTACCTAGCGCCAAGTTATCCCCAAGCAGATTTAGTTAACCATCTGCAACCGCTGTTATTCGATATCCACCTCGAGATCTGTCAAGAAACTGCGATCGCTCTCGGTCGTATCGGCACAGCAACCTCAGCTAAAGCTTTAAATCCACTGCTGCAATCTTCCTTAACTCCCGATAGTTTAAAATTAACTGTAGTGCGAGCATTGGGCTGGATCGAGGATGGGGAAGCTTTAAATTACCTAGAAAAGGCTTTATATAGCGAAAATGTCTTGATTTGTCGAGAAATTATCGCTATTCTCGGCCGGCAAACCCCCCAGAAATTACGCCGACAAGCAGGGGAAATTCTCAGTAATTTTTATCACTCCCGTCCGGCGATCCTCGCTGATACGGGAGTTAAACAGTCTCTAGCGATCGCTTTAGGAGAATTAGAGCGGGATAATAAAAGTATTTTGCTGACTTTAGCAGCCGATGGGGAAGCAATCGTCCGTCTTCATGCTCTCAGCGCCCTGAAAAAGCTAGATCATGCAACTATATAGGGTTTGCGGCAAAAAGTTTGTTGGTGGGGTTAGGAGTCGGTCGTCAGTAGCCGGTCGTCGGTCGTTTCAGGCTTTGTTGTCCTCTTTTTTTTGTACCAGTTTGTGTACTCAAAGAAGGATAATGCAAGGTTTTTGAAGGTCTTAATCCGATTTTCGCAGCATGAACATCGGGTTTTAGCAGGTCAAAAGCCTTATTTTAAAAGGGTTTTACCATTATTCAGCCAGCCCTACATAGAGGACATTATCAAAGGATCAAGCATTACTCCCACTCCTGTAAGTCTCTGAGCCAATTTTGCAGCAAGCTAGTTAATTGAGTACGGCGAGTTTCAAAATTGCCAGCAATTGAGAGCAAGCTAACCCCCACCAGCAATCCGATAATCCATTTAAGCAGGGGATAAAGGAAAATCAAAATTACCAACTGATAGAAAGCATTAGCCACAAAAGTAAAAGTGCCAAGATAGAGGAAGGCGCGAATTCGTAAGGCTAATCCGGCAAAAATTGCCACTAAACTGAGAATACCAGGCAGGATTCCCGTCTGATGATGAAACCAGAGAGCCGCACTAGCAATAATGCCTGTTCCCAAGAGGCGGAGCAGGTGGCGCAAGGATTTGCCTTGCCTCCCCTGACAGGTAGGTTCTATCCAGACAAGACAGAGGAGAGACAGTCCGACAAGACTGCTGTAGGCGAAGGGAGTTGCCAGAGAGAAATCCGCCAGCCAACGGGCGATCGCCCAATTCACTAACAAGAGGGTAAGATAGCACCACCGGGGTTGCTGCCGCAGCCAAGCCAGCCAAGCATAGAATCCAGCCACCACCAGCAAACTTAGGGGATTGAGCTTGTCTAAACTGCCCCCAAGGGCGAGTCCGGGAAGAACAAGAGCGAGGAATTGCCAAGGACGAGGTGGCCAGCCCCAAAGCCGCCAAGGGAGCAGATAGGTGAAAACAGCCACTCCAGAGGCGATTACTCCCAACCAAGAAACTAGGTATTGAGAGAAGAATTCCATCGGAGTAATAGTATTGGCAGCATAGGCACCAATCGCAGCCCCTTCTAGAATGCCCAGGCAGACCCACATTTCAGCGATCGCCTGGTCAGGATGGTTGCGCCCTTGCCAGATAGCATAACGAGTCAAAAAGATACCGGTTGCCAATCCCAACAGTTGATTGACTGCAACGGGATAGAATAAAGCTCCTAGTAACAGGCAACTGCCCAAAGCCCAGTGCAGGTGGGCAACCAACTTCAATTCTGAACCCGTCAGATGCAAGTAACCAGTCAACCAAGGAGACAGCAACCGATAGCCGTAAACCAAGCTGGCGGCCAGGGCTGCCATTGCCAAAAATTGATCGCCTTGGGACAGGTCGGCAATTTGATAAAACAATAGCTCGTAGGCTGAGATGGATATTCCGGCAATTCCCAGGTACAACAAGGGCTTCCCAGCCGGGGAGCGCCGCCCAACTCCGATGGCAATCAGCGCCAGTCCTAGAGAACTCAAGCCAGTCCAACTACTGAAGAATCTCCAAGCCAGAGCCGCTCCTAATGCCCCATAGAGCAAGGGCAGGATATTCCAGCTATTGAGCATTTCCCGTCTGTGAGTAGATCTGTGCCACCAATCTCCCAACAGTTGGGTAAGCAATCCCAAGAGAATATTGGCGATCGCTAGGGCAATTAAAGACTGCTTAGTCAGGTTGAGAACTTCGATGGTGAGCAGTTCCAAGCTCCAGCCTACCCCGTAGATGCCCCAGTTACTCGGGTCGAGGTAGCTTCGATAGGCGATCGCCGCTAAAGTCAGGGCAGCCGCTAGGACAGAGAGGCTTGAGGCCGCCATCCAATCCCAGTAAACGGCTAGAGAATGGAGAGTCAGGGCGACTAACTCCAGACTACAGAGGGCAATTGCCCAGCCATCGAGGGACTGGGTATAGAGGGCGGCAAGTTGGCTCTGGCGGCGCAAGAACCAACTCCGCAGCATCCAGAGGACAGCTAAGAGCAAGGCAACTGCCAGCAACCAGCCGTCAATTGAACGCAAAGCCCATCCCGCCCAACCATCCCACAGGCAAGTTCCCCACAAAGCCAGAGCGAAGCCGATGGTAAGGGTAACTGCCGCCCCTTGTTGTAAATAATAGGCATGAACCAGCATCAACCCAGTTGCTATTCCTAAGCCGATTAGCCTGTACCCTGTCAGCCCTAGCAAGGGCAACTGGACTAGGGATAAGGTGGCAATACTCAACCAGATTGCTGAGGGAAAACGGGGAGGTTGCCAACTGCGATAGGCGGTTGCTCCCATAAGCAAGAGCGACAAGAGGAGAGTGCGGAAAGGCTCCTGCACTATCGAGGTGTTAGCTACCAGAATCGACAACTCCAGACTACAGAGGGCAATTGCCCAGCCATCGCAGGCGCGGGCATAGAGGAGAGCAAGTTTAGAAGTACGCTGGCTCAACCAATAGCGCAACGGCCAGAGGGGGATAAGGGCGATTGCCCCCGCCAACAGCCAATCTAATCCAGAGAGAGGCAATCTCTCTAGTAAGGCAACGCTCAAGCCCAAGGACAAGCCGACCGTGATGGCAGCCGCTGCTAATTTTTGTAGGCGATGAGTCTGAAAGAACATCAACCCAGTGGCGATCGCAAAGGTGACTAGGCGGGTTTCTCCCCCTACCCAGGTGGGAATTTGGGCAACTAGCAGGACTGAGATGCTCAACCAAATGACTAGCTGAGGTTGGCGCGAGGGTTGCCAACTGCGATAAGCTGTCGCCCCCATCAGCAACCAAGTGGCGATCGCTTCTCTACCGTCTGGAGAATTAAGGACATTGCCAGAAAGCGCCAATAACATCAGGAGCGAGAGGCAAGTTGCCCAACCATCGCTAACCTGGGCATAAATTCTCGCCAAATTATTCGGTAATGCCCTTAAGCATTGGCGGAGAATCCACAAGCTTGTCGCAGTAATTACCCCTGCCAACAGCCAGCTTGCTTCTTGCCGCAATGCCCAACCAAAACTGCCATCCCACAAACACAGTGCCAGCCAACTCAAGCCAAAACCTACGGTAATCGCTGCTGCTGCTACCTGCTCTAAGTTACGGCTATTGACGAACATCAATCCTGTAGCTATCCCTAAGCTAATTGAGGCAATTCCTGGTGCCAACCCTTGCAGGAGTAGGGCTGTTAAGATAAGCCACTGCCACAGGGCTAAAGCTCCCATACTCAACCAACTGGCAACTTCCCGCCGAGCCAGATGCCAAGTTCCCACCCCAGTCAGGGCCAGGGGAGCCAAACCCCAGACTAAGCCCCACTCTAGCCCCATAAGCGGGCGCTCCAACACAGAGGTCAACTGGGCGAAAACTGTCCCCTGATTGAGGACAAACAAGCTATAGGATAGCCCAGCCAAGATTAGTCCCAGATTCCAAGTTGTGTGGTGTAGGAGATGGAGCAAGGAAGTAGGAGGAAAGGGCTGTTTCAGGCTGAATGCCAATTCCAGCACCGCCAGCATGATTAAAATCACGCCCCAAACTGCCCAACTCAGCCTTGGCCATCCCCAGTCAATCGCCAAAATTAGGGTGAGCAAGCCAGCTAGGTGAGTGAGATAGGCCAGGGAGAGAAAACGGCGGGAAATCTCTTGAAGGGAAGCTAGTTTGACTTGCCGTTGGCTGAAAATTACTAACGCCAGGGTTGAAGCTGCCAAGTTGAGCGTCCTCAAGGCAGGATTGACTAAGGAGCAAAAGGTCAAGGTTGTTCCCCAGAACAAGGCTATCGAGCCGGTAAAAGAGGCTAATTCCCGCTTGCCCAATTGGGAGAACCAATCTGTCAGGAACAGGATCAAGACTAGGTAAGGAAAGAGAACTAAGCTTAGTAACGCCCAAGGGGTAGCTTCAGCGCCAGTTAAACCAGTCCCCAAGGCGATTGCCCCTTGCCTGAAAGTGTCTGGAAGTAAGCGCCAAGCCAGCCACAACCCCTGCAACCCAATCAGCAAGGCTGCTGCCAAGTCGAACTTCCGCCAGGAGTAACCGATGCGTCGCGCAAAAAACAGGAGTGATAAACCACTCACTACTAGGGCCTGCCAGGGTGTTTCACCCACCGACAGTAACCAACCTAGCAGCAGCAAGCTACCGCCGATACGCTGCCACAAGGAAACAGATTGTCTGGTCTGCCAACTGGCTAACCAGCCGCAAATCCCCACAGCCAGCCCCAATTGGCTAATCTCTACTTGAGCGATAAAAATTGCCCGCACCAGCAGGATAACTAGCCCATAGACGACAATTGCCTCATTTAAGCTAAAAGGGGCTAATCTTTCTCTCCTTGATGCTGCTTCTTGTCCGGCTCCTTCAGGAACACGGGAAAGGGAGATCAAAGTTGTTCCCACCATGCCCAAGTAAGTTGCCAGCAAGGGAAAACCTCCAATTGCCCATCCCCAATGCAGATAGCTCAATCCCAAGTGATTCGGCAGACTTTGAGAAAATCCTGCCGGGCGAGTTTCCCCGTACCTCCCCCGGAATAGTTGAACTGTTACGGCGGTAAGGGAAAGGGCAGCCACTACCACAATCAACCAGTCTAGAGGGTTGCGCCACAAGCCCAAGCTATCCATGGCCAGAAAATTCATCGGCACTAGCAACAGAGTAACCAGGCGCAAAGCTTGACTGGTCAGGCGCAGGCGCGGCTGTTGGCTACTCCAAAAACTGGCTCCCCAAAAAGCTAAAGTATAAAGCCACAAAACCCCATACTGTCCGGCGCTTGAGAATTTTTCCCAAAAGTTGGCGGCGAGGACACCAGAGGAGATGACCACCATGAAGACTCCCAACAGCAGCAGCCAGAGGACGCTCAATTCTGCCATCAAAGACTGTAACATTTGTCCAAACTGGCTGGGAGTTTCCTGCCGTCGAGGAGATGTTGGCGGCTGTGGCGGGATTCTACGGGGAGCTTCTGGCCGTCGAGAAGGTAGCGCGGGTGGGGGAGGCGGCTGGGAGGAGATGGGGTCTGGCAGCGGCTCTCTGGTAGGGGCAGTTGTCAGTATAGGCATGACACAGGAGAGGTTTTCCCGACACAGTTGCTTGACTTGAGATTCCTCAAGTAATCCTAATTGGAGCCATTGTTCTAAACCTTGTAGTAGAGGGGGATGGGAAGCTCTCACTCTTATAACAACCCGGATTTGAGAAGCAGTCAGCCAGCCTCGCTCCTGCCATTGCCCCAAACCTTCTAAAAAGTTAGATATAGGGACGCTGGTGGTTATTGTCAGAGCGAGGGTTTCTTGATTTTCTCTCGCATTTATTGCTAATTCTAGTCTTTTGTCGGCAATCAAATCTAATTCTAGCCATTGCTTGAGAGCTAGTAAAAGTTCGGCTGGCGAGCTAGAATTGACGATTTCTATTGAGATGATTCGATTCTCTTGAAAGGACATAAGTAATCAGATAAAGGTAAAGTTAACTGGGGAGACAAGGGAATAGGGAACAGTAAGGGTTTCAGCCTTGGTTACATCTCTTAAGAAATTAATCTCATCTAAGCTGTCTTGAAAAAGCGAATAATCTCTCGTACATGATTGAGAAATTGACTGTCTTCTGTCAGTTGTGCAATCGCATTTTGTGCTTCCTGAGATAAGGTTTCATGTTCAACCTGATTTTTAGCCTCCAATTTTTCTAGTAAGGCTTTCAGACGGGCTAATTCTTGGCGATTTATTTGGACTTCTTCTTGCTGTATATTTGCTTCGGTATCCAGTTTTTCCCTGATTATTGCCAGATTATCCTCTAAAATAGAGACGCGATTACGCAACTCTACTACATCCTCTCTGGGATACTTAATCTGTTGTCGAATCATTGACAAACGCACGGCTAAATATTGATAAGCCCGAATCGCCGGACGTAAAGCTGTCAATAATAAAGTTGCACCAGAACTCACATATCCTACTGCACTAATTCCCGTTGCTGCTAAGGTATAAAGTCCAATTCCTGACAGCAAATGTAAGGCGATTGCGAGCCGAATTGACCAACGCGCTACTGTCTTAACATAATCAACTTGTTTCCGATCTACGGTAATATTTTTTTCTTGAGAAATTGCTGCTTCTGCGATGACTTCCTGGGCATCAAAATAAATGTTCCAAGGAACAGTCACAATCACTAACAACCACCAAAAACTGGCGATCCCAATCAACCAATCGATTAAATTTCCTGACGGGATGTGCAACCATCGTAAAACCCCAAAAGCTAGTAAGACTAAGGCTCCAAAAATCACACAAAACCCGATAAATCCTAGATAGCTTAAAAACATCTCAATCACCTCTTTTTTATTTCTCTTTCTGGCTCTACCGAACTTAGTATGCTAAACTGATGATTGAAAAAGGAAACGGGGAACGGGGAACAGGGAAAAGGGTTGAGATTTTGGCAACAACTAAGAAATGATTATTGAAGGAAAAGGTGACGTTATGGACAATAAGCAGAGAATAGTCTGGTTTTTTTTAGTGCTTGAACCTTAGCAAAGCTGAGTCAAAAACATGGTTTTTATCAGCTAATGACATCAATCCCCCCTGTTCCCCGTTCTCTCATCTCAAAGTGTTATTTGGCTCGTCGGGACTTGGTATGGTTCGATAGGGGGGCATAAATCGACTAAATCCTTATCTGGCAAGAGATTTAATTGATTAGTTCGCTCCATATCGCAAACAATTGACAAAAATTGCGGCAATGTCTGTCTCTATAAGGGTTTCATTCCTTATAACCCCGTCCATCACATAAGACAAACCGAAAAACCTGTTATTTTTACATAACAGGTTCGGTAGAACCCTCTTTTTTATGCTAGAAAAAGATTGGTCAAGTTTCACTAGCGGTTGTGACACTTTGTGAATTTACCCATAAAATAGCCTAATTGTGAACCATAACTTGGCTGTTTGACAACGAGTATAGTGTAGTGTAGGTTGGGTTGCAGCATGAAACCCAACGCCCGCTCATGTTACGCTACTGCTAACCCATCCTACAAATAATTGTGTCTCCCTACTTAAATTGAGAAAACAAGGGTGATCGATCCATGAAGGTTATCAATTTTTAGAGAATTGTTAGATAAGTATCTAGAGATTCGGAGGGTAGAACTTTCAAAGTTTGGTTTTGTAGGTCTAATTCTAAACCCAGTGCTTCTAGGGGGATTACTCCAATTAAAGGATCGCGACCACCGGGTAATTCTAAACATTCAAAAGTTCCCTCGCGACCACAAAGCAATATTTTAGCATCCTGAAAGACTCTCGCTTTGCTCAATCCAGTTGCGGTACAGTTGCGGTACTAACATCGACTTCTTTAATTGACGCTCCCATCGCACTCATGCGAGGGATTCCCTGTTCATCCAGTTACCTTATTTATTAGGCTTTCACCTAATAGACAGTGGGTAGTCTGTCCGAGGGCTTGAATTCCTGTCCGCCCGACAGTATTTGCTTTATGGAGAATCTTTATAGCGGCGTTTTCATCCCTGTCCAAGACACAACCACAAGAACAAACATGGGTTCTTACAGATAATGTTTTCTTGACAATATTGCCACAACTAGAGCATTGTTGGCTAGTATATCGTGGATTTACCGCTACCACAAACTTCCCGTGTATTTTTCCAAAGTAGCCTAGCCAATCGGTGAACATTGACCAACTTGCATCTGAAATAGATTTAGCAAGCTTAGGATTTTTCACCATATTGGAAATCTTCAAGTCTTCATAGACTACCAAATCGTTAGATTGGATTAACGCTTTTGCTGTCTTAACGGCAAAATCTTTACGTTGTCTAGAAACTTTTAAATGAAGGCGGGCTACTTTAGATTTCTGCTTTAACCTTTTTTGGCTTCCCTTTTTCTTTTTTGAGAGTTGACGTTGAGCCTTTTTTAGTCTTTTTTCAGACTTACGAAGAAACCGTGGGTTATCAATTTTATCCCCATTAGAGTTAGTCAAGAAATGGTTTAAGCCTAAATCAATCCCTACTTCTTTTCCTGTAGAGTCAAGCGGTTCTTTTCTCTCAATGTCTAAGACAAATTGACAATAAAAGCCATCTGCTCGTCTAATAAGCCTGACTCTCTTGATTGTGGATTTGTCTAAGAGTTGACGGTTAAAAGTGCCGATTAGCTTTAATTTTCCTATCCCTGTTTTATCCGTGATGTGGATAAACTTCTTGTCTTCTGTCAGTTTCCAACCAGAAGATTTGTATTCTACAGACCTTGAGAACTTTTTAAATTTGGGATAGCCTTTTTTCGCCAAACCCTTCTTGCTCCGTCCGCTCGCCGAATTCGATTCGGCGCAGGCGGTGCGCTTTTGACAATTGTCATAGAAACGGGATATAGAAAACCAAGCTCTTTGGGCACTTGCCTGACGAGCCATAGAGTTGAGTTTACCAACAAAAGAGAACTCAGGATTATTAGATAATTCGGTAGTTAGCCTACACAAAGTAGCATAGTTAACCTTATCTTCTTTGGTAGAGTCCATCCAAAATCTTAAACATTTATTCCTGATGAACTGTCCCACTCTTATCGCCTCTTGAATGGCTATTTCTTGGTGTGAATTGGTTTTTAACTTAAACTCTATAACTCGCATCGATTCGACCTTTCAATATGTTATGCTATGATTATAGCAATCCACTGTACAAAGTGTCGTGTCAAGGGCATGAAAGCTGATTATTTTAAGACTCGTAGGGCTACCTTTAACCTCACCGTTCACATAGTCCTTGTTACCAAATATCGCAGAAAGGTGTTCTGTGAAGGCGCATCTGGAATTTTTGAGGGTAGCTTTTCAAAACATAGCTGAGAAATGGAATGGGTCGATAGTTGAGTTAAACGGAGAGTCAGACCATGTTCACATTCTTCTAACTTACCCGCCTCATAAACTGTTAAGTGGATTAATAGCCAACTTAAAGTCAACCTCTTGCAAACTTATGTGGGACAACTACCCTGACCATTTGAAAAAGATATATGGTCAAGACAAGCGAGTATTATGGACGGGGGCGTATTTTGTGGCTAGTTGTGGTGGTGTCACAATAGACCAACTTAAAAAATATGTCGAGAATCAGGATTCCCCCAAATATTAGTTGTGCTTCGTGTCACTGAGCCTGTCGAAGTGCTGTTTTATATTGGTCGGTTTTTCATCTCCGAGGTGAAACAAAAGAGCCTTCAAACCGACATTTCAGGTAAATCTAGCCCCAGTCTGTCAATAATATTAGCAGGTAAACAGAGGGTTGTTGCTCCCGTATCAACTAAAACTTTTGGTAAAGTAACAGAGCGAATTTCTGAAGGAGAGATAAAACCTCTAGCAGCTGCTGATTCATCGGCACGATTAATTATTGTTAAAGGTGTGAAAACTTTGCCCATCGGATTTGTCTGTTTCTTTTCCATATTATTATTTAGTAATCCCTATAATTAGAGAAGATATTTTGAGACTAACTAGAGATTAGAGCGGTTACTGATAACTGATACTAAATCTGTTTATTAAAGACTGATTATCTATTGCTCCTCTTGCCTCTTGCTTCTTGCCTATCCTGATATGTAGCCTATACTCAACGGATTTAGTATTATAGCAGTTTTCATCAGAATGAGGTATGGGCAAGGGGCTTAAGCCCTTTGTTGGCAAAACTTGTCGATACCTCAGTAACGTGAAAAGTGCTATATTTTGATTTTTCACCCTACTTGATAGGCGACAAGTACCAATACTTATCGCCTAAGTGGGATGCTCCCACATAACTCAATTCAAAACCCCTAGCAAATCCTTGATTTGCCCTTACTGGAGGTGGCTTAAATTAGTAAAACACGAGTTTTAATGATACTATCGTTTTCTACCGACCAAAAAACCGCCGATACCTAAAGCAATAATTCCTAGAACAGTTGAAGGTTCAGGAATCAGGACATATTGAACGGGGCCTGAACCGCTATCATTAGTTCCAATATAGGAAAAAGTAGCCTCAGTACTACCAAAAGCGGGAATTAGAGAGAATTCTGGAGTAAAACTAGACGTTGAAAAATTCAACCCTAGAAGGATACCATCTAAAAATTCCACCTTAGGACTATCAGGAAAAGAATCATCATCAACAGCAGTAAAAGTTGAGCCAAAAAAGTTCAAATTTACTTGAGACGCATCTAGACTTTCAAAGCCTGAACCGGTTGAGGGCGAATTATCATAGCTAAAAGTACCCGAAAAAGTTTGCCCTGTCAATGAACCATTTTGGATAGTTCCAGCTAGATTGTAACTTACGATAGCTGCTTGAGCGGGATTGACTTGCTGAACTGCAAGACTTAGAACTACCCCAGAAGTAATCACTGCGTTGCGTTGCCAGGAATTCATCATTTTGTCCTCATCCAATAAGATGTGCTGAAAATATTAGGGTTGAAAGGTGCGCGTTTGATCAGTCGCGCCCTTCAATTTAGTTAGTTAGAGAGCCTAACCAAAGGTGAAATTAGCTTGAGTCAAGGTAGAAGCATTAATTCCATTGAGAATCGCCACATCTCGTCCAAAAGCTTCAATAATGGTATTTGCACCCGCTTGACGATAATCCCAATTCGTGCCGCGAGAACCAAAACTTAAGCTAGTAGAGAAGAAACCAATCAGATCCCCTTGATTTGCTCTGTAATCAGCGATAATGTTGGTATTTGCCGGTAAGAGCGCATCATTTTCTGTAATCCAGAATAGATCCTGGCCGCTACCCCCAGTGACGATATTATTACCACCGGCAGACCCCAAGAAAAGTAGATCATTCCCGACACCCGTATCGATACGGTTATTGGTTCCTGCGTAAACAATGTCATTGCCCGAAGCGGTACGGATGTTATTACCACCGACAGCAAAGCGAACGTTTACAGTGTCATTCCCACTTCCCGTATTGAGAATTTGATTATTGCCGATAAATTGTTTGCCATCACGCGCAGCTGCGTCAAAAATATCATCACCTGTGGTTCCATTAATGGTTGTCGGCAAAGGTGTAATACCATTGAGAACCGTATCTTGACGGAAACCGAGGCTTTGAATCCGTTGATCTTCTGATTGGGGAGTGTCGGCCTGGTTAAAGGGCTGTTGTCCCTTCTCGTTGTTGTAAAAAGCCGAAAGATACTCGGCAAAGGCATCCTGTATCCGTCCGGGTCGGAGATTGGCGTTCCCCAGAGAATCGGGTTCGTCAAAATCGGTTAAGCGTTGGATATTCTGGATCACCGTGGGATAACTATCACCGCCATTTGCCAGGAAACCTTGCGTGACAACACTAAAAACGGTGTTGGAAGCGACTACTAATTCCCCATTTTTCACAATGGTTTGGACACTATTGCCCGTTGCATCTGCTAAGGCAAGACTGCGAATCCGTTGACTGGTTGGAGCGTTGGGGTCATAACTAAAGTTAAAGCCACCAATTTGACCAAAACGACCGTTCCCCGTTTCCACTGAAGAAATCATGTGTTCGGCCAGTTGGAGAAATCCGGTGGCGTTCACTGTACCGACAACGATATCGCCGTCAAAGCGTAAGGAATTAGAAATATCGAGTTGTGAGATATCCCCTTCCTCTTTGCCCACATCGGGATTCGCTTGCGGGGGCAGGGGAATGATTCCCGAGTCTCCGATCGCGAACCGTCCGATCTGATCGCGGATCGAGCCGCCATTGGTGAAGGAAATATCGATCCGGTTAAAGCCAGGTAGTAGGTTATGCTCATTCAAATAGGCTTCGGCGTAGAAGTCTTGAGCGTCTGCGGTCAAGTTACCCAAGTTGGTTTCTTGGGTACGCACATCGCCCCGAACCCCGTTGAGAAAAACATCGGTTTGACCGAAAATAGTACCGTCTAGGATGTCAACGAAGCCTCGCACCCCATCGACAATTTCGACTATATCCGGATCGGCTTTGGCTCTTACTTGATCAAAGGTAGTAATCGATTCATCGTAGAGGCGATCGACTCCCGCAATATCAGTGGCATAAGGACCGCTATCATCTCCAATCGTGGTGATTACACCTCGATCATCAAAAGTGACGACCAATTGATTCAAGTAGCGATAATTTGCGGCTGAATTGACGTAAATAACCCGGTTATCTCCACCCCCGTACACTTGGGGAAAGGGTTGCAATAACTGTCCGTTATTTTGTTGGGTTTCATCTTCCCGTAGGGGGGGAACTCCGGTACTGGAAGACATCTGTTGGTGAGAACCACCCCCAAAAAGTAGATCAACCCCTAACCCGAGGGCTGCCATTTCCTCGGCCAAAGCGATTTCGATGCGGGATTCTTGCAGGTGAGTCATCAAAATAATCTTATTGATACCCGCATTGCTTAAAGCTTGGACTTCGGGGGTGATGTTGCGGATGATGGAGTCCACTTGCACATCCACGGAAGTCGTTCCGGTAATCACGTTGCCGTTGCTATCTCGGGTCGTTACCTCGATCGCTCCCGTATCGGCGATCGATTTGAGATAGGGGGTAACAATGCCGATAATTCCCACTTTTTCGCCGTTAAAGTCCTTAACCACGCTTCCAGTTAGGGTATTGGGTAAAGGCGCTCCCCCGTTAGCGACCACGGCTAAACCGTTGGGAAGGGTAGCCCGACTGTAATCGAGGTTATTGGCTAAATAGGGGAATGCCGCTCCAGGATAGCCTCCAAGTCCGATACCGACACCGCCATTCTGTCCGTTAACCCAATTAGGATTCGGGGCAACTAGGTTGAGGAAAGAACCAGCACCACCGCTAAATTCATGGTTGCCCACCGAGGCCACATCCCAGCCTAATTCATTGTTAATCAGGATGTCGGCGATGCCCCCTTGATCGGCCTGTGGATTACCCGTTGTGGCGTTATCATAAATATCGCGGCTGGCATTAAAGAAGGGACTGGAAATGTAAACATCTCCCGTAGTTAATTTCAGCGTATTGGTGTACTTGTTATCCAAGGCATTCATTACCGCCGAGAAGCCCAGAATATCTTGAAAAGCCGGAATACCCGCTTCTTGATCGGAGGCTTGTAGAATTTGTAGGGTAAACGGCAAGTTGAGAGTTGCAAGGATGGGTTCATGATCAGCGGGCTGATCGAGAAAATCAACGTTGACATGAACGATATCGTACTCGGCCTTACTGGCGAGATTATTGGTTATCAAAATATGGTCTAAGGCTTGGGAGTTACCTTGGAAGTTGAAGGTGGCGCGATCTCTGACATCCAGGGTTTGAGAAAGATTGGTTAGCACCCCACCACTGAGAATTTGCTGGAACTCTTCAAAATCAAAGCCGTTAAGATCCCCTAAAACCACCACGTTAGCATTGGGATCGTCCGCCAGAATCGCGTTGACTTCGCTATTGATAACCGTAGCTTGATTGGCTCGTACTTCCGCGCTTCCAATATTGGGGGGTTGAACATTGCCAAATAAACCATTGCCACCGCGTCTGGAGGTCAAGTGATTGTTAATTACCGTCACTTCCTGTCCGTTAAACGTAAAGGTGGCGACTAGAGGCTTGCGACTGTTGGTAAAAGCACCATCATTATCGGGCGTGGCGATGGGGTCGGTGATCCGTCGGAGGGAACCTTCTACAAAGCTAACACGATCAGGGTTATAGAGATAGCCAACTCGAATATTAGTACCTGGCGCACCCCCATCTCGACCATCGACGGGATCGATATTCAGGAACTGGTAGGTAGGACCGCCTGCGGCCGTGATCGCGTCGATTAAAGCTTGATAGGTTAAATCCGCCGCTACCGTACCGTCGTTGATCGGGCCGTTGTTGTCTTGAATTTCCTGAAGTCCGATAATATCGGGAGCTCTCAGGTTATTGACGATTTGATTGGCGAGTACGCCGAATCTCTCGAGGCCACCTGGGTTCGATTCAGTGGGATTGAGATTTTCCACGTTATAACTGGCGATCGTTAGCTTATCTGCCGTGCCTATTAGATTCGTCACTTCCCGCTGCAATCCGCCAGGAGTAGCTTGAACCGGTTCGGTTACTAAGACCCGGTAGTCACCGAACGCGTAATCAACTACCCCCGTCAGATTCCCTAAGAGATCGCCCACATCAACTCGTGGCAGGTCTGTGGCGCTGATTTGAATCCGTTCGGGGTTGAAATCATCTGGAGCGATGCCAATACCACCGCGACTGTTGATGCCGGTAGCGTCGGCCCCTTGATTCGCCACCGTCCATATTGAATCCGAGCTAGTAGGTCGGATAATCGTTGGACTGACTGCCATGGTATCCTGTACCGTTACCAGCATTCCTTCCAAGCTTTCATAGAAGCCGATCCCAGTATTTAAATCTAAGGGAATGTCGAAGGTGTCAGGGGAAAAGTTCGCTCCCGCGATGATTTGGTTGGGGGGTACGCGACCTCCCGATCCGATGAGAATGGGGTCGGGTAAGGGATTGCCCGAACTTAACACGTCGATTATGTTTCGAGAGAGATTGGCAGCAATTTGTGTGGTACTGAGAACAGTCGAGTCGGGTACTCTTTCGCCGTTTATAGTAACATTCGGTCGATTTTCCTGCACCTGTCCACTGACTAGAACCGAGTCGCCGACCTTGAAATCAAATTCGTGATTAAGTTCTTCGAATCTTTGCGATCCCGTAAAGACGAAGATGCCTTCCGAAGTTCGCGGATCGTTGTCTGGATCGGGGTCTTGTAGGTAAAAGCCATCTATTATCAGTTGGCCAAAGGTGGGACTGGATTGTGTGTTGTCTCTTCTCGTATTGAACGCCGTAAGGATTCCGACTACACCGCTCACCAGCGTCCTTGCTTTTTCCGATACTAATCCAGTTCCTTGAATGTCGCGGATGCGAATTTCCGAAAAGGTTGTCTCGGCTGTGTCCTGATCGTAAAAGGTTGTCTCGGCTATGTTCTGGTCGTTGTAAGTATCGTAAGGATCATCGTATGTGTCTTGGTCGTCAAAAGTAATCATCGCTTTCTTGTCCTTTGTATCTGGATAAATTACACTCGCTCCGTTTATTTCGTCTATCTGTGACGATGGGGAGTATCGAGCAAAAGTCCCGTGTGTAAAAAAATACAGGTAGAAACAGACGAATAATTTCTGATTCCACCAAATATAGAGTGGTATTCATCGAATACCGACTTTTTTTCTACAACCTGCGGTGATAGGGTCTGAAAAATTTCTAATGCGAAAAGCACTTAAAATAATAGACCCGAAAACAATGCTATAGGACTTTCTTTAACATCTAGATAAGACAAGATTAAAAAATCATCTTTTGCTCGATTAATTTTGTATTCTATCGTTTTTCACAAATGTGGATTGCCTATAGATTCTTGCCACTAAAGGAGTTTATCAGCAAATATACCTTAAGTGCCGAGAAACCCTATGACTTGTACTATTCTCTGTTACTCCCAGTTTTTTTATTAATAAAAGATTCTCAAAACATTTAATATCAGTGGTTAGATATGTGTAATTAGGGTTTGCTGAAAAAGTTTTTCGTGGGGGTAGGAGTCAGTAGCCGGTCGTTTCAGGCTTTGGGTAGTGATTCGGTAGTAGTGGTAAGCCATCTTGCTTATCTGGACTGAGTCGTGTAGAATATTTACTAATAAAAATAATTGCTTGATAAATGTTGGGGATTTGGTTTTTATGATTGCTATTTTTATCAATATCTTCTCTT
>NZ_JADBVM010000174.1:0-11232 GCF_020244875.1 Microcystis sp. M44BS1 | reverse complement strand
CATAATACAGTGAGTTCTTTTCTTCTTCCGTGAATTCTAGGTTAATCATGTTTTTAATGAGTGCTTTGCTTCTAATTATGACTCTTAAACTATATTATTGTCCTTGAGTAAAAAATGCAAGTTGTAGCCGTGCAAAGTATAGCCGCTCAAAAACTTCAACATTATTTTTAAGAATATCATCCTTTTTTTTCAACAATGGATATGGCTTCTTGGCGTGTCGATTAAACAAAAACAATGCTTCTGTTGGCTCATAATGCTGCGGCTTTTGAATTTTACTATGGCCACCGCTGCGGGCATTCTTAACTCGAATGTCAGTAAAACACATTTGCTTCAGGGGAAAGGTTTGATAACAAACCCACTGAAGATACCAATCAGTCCGATGTGCCCCATGATAAATCGCCGGTAAGATAACATCAGCATAGCTTTGGGAGAGGATTTGAGATTCTGCATCATATCCACTAATGGGAAAGCATTTTCTGGAGATGAACTCTTCATAAGAAGCTTTAATCGGTAGAAATGCCCACTGTTTAGGATCATAAAAAGTTCCAGCAATGGGATGATATTCATCGAGCAATTCTTTTATCTTTTTGGGAATATCTACTCCTTCATCAGCAACAAAGGTAACATCATCATCGATAAAAATGTAGTATTCATAATCTTTAGGAACTTCCCTATATAGCAAGCTCCTGCCCTCACTCCAAGTCACTCCTTTTGCAGTAATGAAAGCATTGGGGTCATCTTCCGTTGCCCAATTAAGGCGATAAAAGTCACTAAATTCAGTAGTAAATAGTTCTCGTTTTTCTATAGTGCAAGGCTCATTACTTAGTTTGCCCTGTTCCAAAATACAGAAGGTTTTTTTACTCATTTACAAATTAGATAAAGTTCGGTACGAGTTCAAGTTTTAGCTTAATATATAGCCAGTCTAAACGATTTGCCAACACCACGAGCATCACGTCTCCAGAGTGGGAGAGGAGATGGGGGTGAACCGGTCCCCACGACCCACCTAGGTAGGCCACAGCACCCTTCATGTCACGCTCAGTACATAGCCCTAAGTTTGAAGCAGCCATAGGGTCGGCAGGAGGCAGGAGTAAATGATTAAATTGTACTTCAGGTGAGTTAAAACCGCTATGTAACACTTTCGAGTCCAGAACAATATTAAAATCCCTGCCACCCAAGCATAGCTGTATGTTCACACCAAATTCAAGCCATATACAATAAGTATAAATACTTAATTGATTTTCCCTCGAATCACGAGGCATCGAAAATCAAGAACGACTCTCCCCGCTCAGAAGTTCCCTGCTCCCCTTTTGTCTCAGCTAACCATTCTAGATGCCTAACAGCTTATACCATTTTTCTTTATTCGCGTCACAACGAATGAAGGTTTGGCAAGCATTCGAGCGTGGATGTCTGTCATGGATTTAGAAATTTGGTATTAACCAATTGACATCCTCGGTCAAGTTCCTGTATAGTAGCTCCCAAAGATTTAGGGTGATGGCTTTAAGCCTTCTCAAAAATTCTTTTCGGCGATTACTGGCAGAAAGCCGTTGAAATTAACTGAAAACCCAGTATAGCGAGTCTATTTGACTTGCGGACAATAATAGCTCCCCTCTCCCCCTGGGATGAGCCTGATGGGTTTTGGCAGTGTATGGATACTTACCGAGAAATGGAAATGCTCAATCACCTTGATGACACTGGACAAGCTAGATGGAAAATATGGTAAAGAAAGCATTTTGGTCGGGCAAAAAGGTCTTTATTACTGGTCATACTGGCTTTAAGGGGTCTTGGCTGGCGTTTTGGTTACTCCATCTGGGGGCAGAGGTAAAAGGCCTCAGTTTAGCCCCCAATACCACCCCCGCCTTATTCGACCAATTAGACTTAGCTCAGAACCTGAGTCATCATATAGGAGATATTCGAGAGGCTGAGTTAGTGGCTCGTTTAATCGCTTCATGGCAACCGGATGTAGTCTTTCATTTAGCGGCACAACCCTTGGTGCGGCTTTCTTATCTGGAGTCGGTGGAAACGTGGAACACAAATGTTATGGGGACTATTCACGTTTTAGAGGCCCTCAAAAGCCTGACTCATCCCTGTGCCGCCGTGTTTATTACTAGCGATAAGTGCTATGAGAATCGGGAATGGGTCTATGGTTATCGGGAAAATGACCCCTTGGGGGGTTACGATCCCTATAGTTCTAGCAAAGCTGGGGCGGAATTGGCGATCGCATCTTGGCGCAGTTCCTTCTTTAAAACTCCTCAAACCGCCATCGGCATTGCCAGCGCCAGGGCAGGAAATGTCATCGGTGGCGGAGATTGGTCTCTAGACCGGATTGTACCCGATGCAATGCGGGCCTTGATGAAGTCGGAAGCGATTCCGGTGCGTAACCCTCTAGCGACTCGCCCTTGGCAGCACGTTTTAGAGCCTTTAGGGGGCTATTTACGGTTAGCTGAGTCTATTTATGAGCAGTTGATGACGGCCAATTGGCAGCAAGACAGCCGGGGGTTATATGGGGCGTTTAATTTCGGTCCGGCTCTAGCCTCTAATCGTCCAGTTAAAGAGTTAGTTGAGTCTATCCTACAACTTTGGCCGGGAACTTGGCTCGATCAAAGTGATCCGAATGCTGTTCATGAGGCTAAATTGCTTAATCTAGTCACAGATAAGGCTTTCCATACCCTAAAATGGCAACCAGTCTGGGATTTTGAGCGGACAGTTCAAGAAACCGTTCTTTGGTATCGCCAAGCCAATCAAATTGCACCTAGCAATAATCAAGGGTTTCAAAACTTAACCCGATCACAGATCGAGCTATACCAGGCCGATGTCTTCAGTGAAAAAGTAGGTAGCTTTTGTGTTCCATAATATTTATCGCTACATTCCGGCGTTCCCCAAAACCAGAGACTTCGTACCTCACCATTAGGATAAATTCAACAAATATGACTAAAGTTTACTTCTACGCAACAAATGAAAGGGAGATGCGGTTATTTAATAGACAAGATCCCGACTCTTTCCTTGGTATTCATGATCATTTTTCAGCGGAAATTGCGCCGAGTTATATCTATCTTAAAAAGGCGGGTTTAGATTGTGAAGTTATTAACACAATTCCTGAGGAAGGAATTGTGTTCGCAGATAAAAAGAGTTTTGATAAAACCTTGCTAGAGATCAAAAAATATCTTGGCCGACCTACCCGTTTTTACAAATATCCAGGAGGAAATGCTATGTTAATCGCAATGAAATCTGATTTCCAGTTTTATCCACCTGCTCATATAAATATTGTTCATAATGCCGTGGATTTCCAGAAAAACCGTAATTCTATTTGGAATCCTTACTATATTATTTCTCCTTGGCCTCAGCCTGGATTGATCCCTCGATTGAAAGAGCGTGGCTGTCTGGTTGAAAATGTGGCTTATCTTGGTGATCAATCTCAATTAGCAGAAGAACTGAAATCAGATAAATGGCGTGATGCCTTATCTTCTCTAGGATGCAAGTGGTGGCCAATTCTTGAGCCTAAAAAGTGGAACGACTATAGTAATATAGATGTGGTTATTGCTGCTAGAAGTTTCGATGGCAACCCATACATCAACAAACCCGCTAATAAATTAATCAATTGTTGGCGAACTGGTGTTCCAGCAATCATGACTCCAGAGTCCTCAATCTTGGCAGAAAAGAAAAGCGACTTAGACTTTCTTTTGGTTAATTCTCTGGACGAAGCTATCTCAGCAGTTAGTAAGTTAAAGAGTAGTCCCAACCTTTATGCTAACATGGTCAGTAATGCCCAGGAAAGGGCTAAGGATTTTACTGTAGAAAAAGGTTGTGAAAGATTTATGAAATTTTTTGAGGAATTTGCGTTTCCTACCTATAATGAATGGATTAAATTAACGGAAAGTCAGAAAAAAACTCTTTTCTGGAGACGTTGTTCTAAATTGAGATTAGACAATTTTAAGGACAGAACAATTAATAGTTTTATCGAGCGGTTTTTCTAACGAATATTATTGCACAAATCATGACACAACCTATCCATCGTCCGACTGGTACATCTGAGCAAGAACAAGACCTGCGATCGCAAGTCTTTCAAGCCGTACAAGAATACTACAAGCACAAATTCCAACCCCGGGCTTTTGTGGCGGGGCAGACCTATATTCCGGCATCGGGTAAGGTATTTGATGAGCAAGAATTAGTCAAATTAGTGGATTCTTCCCTAGATTTCTGGTTAACGACGGGCAGATATGCGGCGGAATTTGAGGAACGTTTTGCCCAGTGGATGGGGGTAAAACATTGTTTATTAGTCAATTCCGGCTCTTCGGCCAATTTAGTGGCTTTAAGTGCCTTAACTTCCCCTAAACTGGGGGAAAAACAACTTAAACCGGGGGATGAAGTCATTACCGTCGCCGCAGGTTTCCCGACTACAGTTAACCCCATCTTTCAAAATCAGCTAATTCCCGTCTTTTTAGACGTTAAATTACCCGGTTATGACCTCGACATCCAGCAGCTGGAATCGGCCTTGTCAGAGAAGACTAAAGCGATTATGATCGCTCATACCTTGGGAAATCCCTTTAATTTAGAAGCGGTGATGGCTTTTGCCGAAAAACATGACCTCTGGGTAGTTGAGGATAACTGTGATGCGGTGGGAAGTCTCTATAAAGGGCAAAAAACCGGCACCTTTGGGCATTTAGCAACGGTTAGCTTTTATCCTGCCCATCACATGACTATGGGAGAAGGGGGCGCGGTTTTAACCAGCGATACCCGCTTGAAAAAGATTGTCGAGTCATTCCGTGACTGGGGCAGAGATTGTTGGTGTCCTCCGGGGGTAGATAATACCTGTAATAAGCGCTTCGGTTGGCAGTTAGGAGATTTACCCTTCGGTTATGACCATAAGTACACCTATTCTCATGTGGGTTATAACCTAAAGATGACGGATATGCAAGCCGCCGTCGGGGTAGCGCAACTGGATAAATTGCCCGGATTTATCAAAAAGCGCCGAGAAAATTTCGACTTTTTGCATCAAAAGTTACAGGAGCTTCAAGATGTTTTAATTCTGCCTGAAGCCAGCCCCGATTCTGAACCGAGTTGGTTCGGGTTTCCGATTTTTGTCAAGGAAAATGCACCTTTTAGCCGCAATGATTTAGTTAAGCATTTGGAGGAAAAACGCATCGGCACAAGGCTATTATTTGGAGGAAATTTATTGCGACAGCCTCTTTATAAGGGGTTAAATTATCGAGTCGTTGGGGATTTAAGCAATGCCGATAAAATCATGAGTAGTGTTTTTTGGCTAGGCATTTATCCCGGATTAACCGAGGAGATGTTAACCTATGTAGCAACGACCATCAGAGAATTTTGTCATGGCCAATAAAATTACCGAACTTTTGGGACAAAATTTCCGAGCATGGGGGATCAACCTTAATCCACTGTCAATCCACTTAAAATCTTGAAAAACTGATGAAAATCACTGAGACAAGGATTCCTAAGTGCTACGAAATTGTCCCCACTATTTTAGAAGACAAGCGTGGTCGTTTTGTTAAAACTCTACATCAGGACATCTATAAAAGTCACCAGTTAATTATTAACTTTGCTGAAGAATATTATTCGGTGTCCAAGAAAAATGTTTTGAGAGGACTACATTTCCAAGTTCCTCCGCAAGATTGCACAAAAATTGTGTATTGTCTCGAAGGTTCGGTAATGGATGTAGTGGTAGATTTGCGTAAAGGCTCGCCAACCTATGGCGAGTTTGAGTTGTTTAATCTGAGTTCTGAAAATGGTAAGATAATCTATATCCCTTCTGGCCTAGCTCATGGTTTTTATGTGACGAGCGAAACGGCAATTATGTGCTATAAAGTATCAACAGTATATTCTCCCAAAGAAGATACAGGAATTCTTTGGAATTCCGTAGTAATACCTTGGCCAAATCTACATCCTATCTTATCTGAACGAGATCAGAGTTTTCTTCCTTTTTCAGAATTTCGGAGTCCGTTTGTTTATTGAGAATCAAAACAATTTAAAGAAAGCATGAAAGTATTAATTACTGGTGCGAGTGGTTTTGTTGGTTCCCATGTAGCAAGGCTTTTAGTAGCCGAAGGGTGTGAGGTACACGTGCTTGTGCGAGAAAGCAGCAACCGATGGCGAATTCAAGATATTCTGCCATCAATGTATTTATGGCAATCTGACTTAGTAGCATTTGAAAACGTGAATACTTATTTGCAGGAAATCAAACCTGAATTGTGCATTCACTTAGCTTGGTATGCAGTGCCGGGTAAATACCTAAATTCTCAAGAAAACCTTGATTCAATTCAGGCGAGCATCAATCTTCTCTCTCAATTAGCCGAACTGGGTTGTAAGCGGTTTGTGGGTATAGGGACTTGTTTTGAGTATGATTTAAGTCTGGGATATTTATCTGAATCCAGTTTGACAAAACCCATAACCTTATATGCAGCCACCAAGGTCGCACTTTCCACTATTTTGCAGCAATTTGCCCAGATAACCGAAATGGAGGTAGCTTGGATTCGCCTATTTTATCAGTATGGACCAATGGAGGATGAGCGACGATTAATCCCTGGGATTATTTCTTCACTGCTGCGGGATGAAGTGGTGAAAACAACTAAAGGTGAGCAAATTCGAGATTTTCTTCATATTGAGGATGTAGCCTCGGCAATTTGGGCAGTTGCTAAGAGCAACGTTTCAGGTGTAGTTAATGTTGGTTCTGGTCAACCTGTAACCGTTGGACAAATAGCACTTGAACTTGGTAATTTATTAGGTAAACCTGATTTAATTCATCTGGGTGCTTTACCTTACCGTCCCAATGATCCCATGTTTATTTGTGCTAATAATGAGTTGCTGAGAAAAAAGACTGATTGGACACAAAAATATAATTTAACGACGGGATTAAAAAATACAATTAAATGGTATAAAGACCATTTAAACATAAATAAAATTGAGGAAATTTAAGATGATTAAAAAATTAATTAGTGTTGTTACTCCTTGCTACAATGAACAAGATAATGTTGAGTTTTTATATACTGAGGTCAAAGATATTTTTGCAAGATTAGGAAAATATGAATACGAGCATATTTTTATCGATAATGACTCTCAAGATAAAACAGTCAGTATATTAGAGAAAATCTCTCAAAGCGACTCTAGAGTCAAAATTATCATTAACGCTAGGAATTTTGGCTTTGTTCGTTCTACCTATTACGGCCTCTTACAAGGAACTGGAGAGCGGTTATTTTAGTCTTCGCCGATTGTCAAGATCCTCCCGAACTAATCGTCGATTTTTTGGGAAAATGGGAGGAAGGCTATCAAGTTGTTAAAGGAATTAAAAGCTCGAGTCAAGAGAATTCTTTGGTCTATAATATAAGAAGATTTTATTATTTTTTAGTTAGGACTCTATCAGAAGAGATTGACTTAACTGCTAATTTTACGGGCTTCGGTTTATATGATCACAAAGTGATAGAAGCATTGCGTTTGATCGATGATCCTTATCCCTACTTAAAGGGTCTTATTTCAGAAGTCGGTTTTAAGAGTGCTAAAATCGAGTATGATCAGAAAGTCCGAAAACGAGGTAAGAGTAGTTTCAATTTTTATCGAATGTACGATCTGGCAATGCTGGGTATCACTACCTATTCTAATTTTCCGCTAAGATTGGCGACAATGATCGGGTTTGCTCTATCTCTAGTGAGTTTTCTGGTCGGTCTGGGGACTTTGATTTTGAAGCTTCTGTTTTGGAACCTTTTCCCCATAGGAATAGCGGCGATCATTATCGGATTGTTTCTTTTTTCTTCTGTACAGTTATTTTTTATAGGTATTTTAGGAGAATACATTAGTTTGATAAATAGACGAAGCTTAAAAAGACCTCTAGTGGTAGAGAGAGCGCGAGTCAACTTTGATTAAGAGTTACCTAGGGATGTTCTTTAATCTAAATTGTAAAAGACAATAAATAAAGGCTCTTCGGTTTTTGTTATGCAATGGAGGGGGGTTATAAGGGATGGAACCCTTATATAGAAAGGCATTTAGCGATTTTTGTCAATTGTTTTTGCTCTAGAGCGAACTAATCAATTAGGTCTCTTGCCAGATAAGGGTTTAGTCGATTTATGCCCCCCTATCGAACCATACCAAGTAACGAAGAACCTAAATAAAGAGGGAAATAAAATGTATCAAATGAATAAAACTGCGATTGATCAATGGCTCAAAGGAGTGGGTATCTTTTTACTTATTTTTATTGATGTAAATTATCTTCTTACCACAAGATTTGGTAGATTAAAAGGAAATGAAAGGTATGAGGCAATGTGGTATCTGTTCATTTTCATTTCAATTGTTGTTTTACCTATATTATTGGGTAAAGTTTTGAACTATTTAAGTTCTATTTTATCAAAAATAATCAATAATTGGCAAGTCACAAATCAAAGTCGTAATCTTGAGTTTTTAATTTCGTGGGGACTTGGTCTTGTTTTCAACACGATAGCAATTCAAAAGCTCTTTACCCAAGGAACTGCTGAAAGTCTCAGATTATATATGAAACCTGAGATGTCATACAATTGGCGTGAACTGACAACTTATTTATCAAGCTTGAATTTTTTGGTGCTAATTCCAGTCGCATTAATCTTAACAATTATTTTCTTTTTTCTCTTACATCTATTTTCCCTTCGTAAATTTTTGAGAACATTATTGATTGAGAATATAGTTTTTATCGGAGTTTTAGTGACGTTGACATCAGTTGCTTGGAGTCTGGTTTATAATGATAAATCGAACTACCATTTTAATGCGGTTATTTTTCCATTAGCGGCCATTAATAGTGATTCCCCTTTTACCCCACTGGTTTCTGAGGGATTTTCGACTTGGTATGGCGGATATTATCTTTGGTTTGGCCTACTATCACGATTAATGGGAAATAGTCTATTGTCTATTAAAATTGTTGTATGTAGTTTGATTGCTCTTCAGATTCTTCTTTACTATTTAATAACTAAGGCTATCTACAAAAATCCGTTGCTCAGAATTTTGGTATTTATTAGCTGCCTATTTTGGAGTTATCTTTATGGTAGGGTAGAATTTCGAGATTTATACTTTCAATATTTTCCTTTAAGAACTTTATTTCCTTGTCTTTTGCTGGTTACTTTGTTGTATATATCTGAAAGAAAATTTTTCGATAAAGTTACTTTTTCTATGGGATTTTTAACAATTAACTTACAAGATGTGCTTCTAGATTTTATAGTGGCAATGGCTCTATTAAGTAATTTTGATTCTGGTATAATTGTCTTGATTATGTATTTCTTGATTTACCATTGGAATGAGTTTAAAATAGATGGTTTTAGCGCAAAAAACATGATTAAAAAATTAACGGCATTTAGTATCAATCTTATCATTATCATTTTCATAATTATTTTTAGTTTTAGAATTATTGCTGGAGAATTTATCAATTTTTATAATTATATAGGTTTTACTTTTAAAGTTGGCTCTGGCTTTCTAGGTTTGCCTTTTCCAGATAATATATGGATGATATTTATGGTTGTTTACGGTTTTAACATCATACAATCTTTTCCGAGTCCTATTGAGGATAAAAACGCTAAGTATCGTTTTGTAATTGCCATCTGGGGAATAGTTAGCCTCTTTTATTTTGTCAATAGAAGTCATCCTGGTAATTTGTTAGCTGTATCACTTCCCTTCTTTCTTTCCTATGGTTGTTTGATTGATTATGTCTTTAGTTCTTATCGAAAAAAAATGTCCGAATCTGAACCAGAATTGATGCAGAATAAAATGGCATTTAGGGAATTTTTGCCAATCTTGTTGCCCAATTCGTTTGATTTATTAAGACTCTCCCTGGTCAGTGTATTAATCATGCCCTTTATTATTATGTCCCTAATCGCTTCTGTAAAATTTATCCCCGCAACGATATCCAATTTTACAAGCCCTAAAAGCTATTCGCAAATGTCTGCTGTAGCCAGCTTGTCTGAGAGAGTGGCTACATTAGAAAAGCAATTAAACCGACCATCAATTCTCCTTTCAGATTCATTTGAATCCTATTATTATCTTCACAAAAACAGAAAAGTCTTGTTCTATCCCGAGACAACTTCTATTTTATCTGGGGATAATTCTTTTCAGCCCCGTTTTATTGACGCTCTCAATAAATTCAATCCAATTGTCACCCTATGTCCCATAAATGTACCTATCATAAAAGAAAATCTTCATGGCACTTTTTTACAATTACTCTATCAGAATAATTATCAACTTGTAGAGTCAGAGAGAAACATAGATGACCCTATCCTGAAAAATTGTAAGATTTACATAAAAGATTAGAACTGTAATAAAGTCAGAGAATCTTGACAAAATCATATAGCCTAAAACGAGCCGAGCGCTTGGCTGCACAATTGTGATCGCAATTGTATTGACATTGACAATAGTTTATGATAAGAAAGTGGCATCAGTTGTTCACCCCAACCAACCAATGGCTCAAGAAACCCTCCTAATTGCAGCTAACCCACTGGGGATCAAGCTACCACCGACCGAAGATGAGCTACCTTCTGATGATGGTATTCCCATGGAAACCCAGCGACACGGACTGCAAATGCAGTTATTAGTCAGACCTCTCTCCGGGTGGTTAAAAACTCAAGGACGGGAAGCGTTTGTCGGAGGCAATATGTTTGTTTATTTTAGCCCCAATCAAGTGCGTAACGAGGATTATCGCGGACCTGATGTATTTGTCGTTGTGGACGTGCCTCGAAAAGAACGGAAAAGCTGGGTCGTCTGGGAAGAAGAAAAAGCTCCTGATGTGGTGATTGAGTTGCTCTCTGAGAGTACAGCCAAAAAAGATAAAGAAGAGAAAAAACTCATCTATCAGAATCGTTTGCGGGTGACAGAATACTTTTGGTATGATCCCTTTGACCCAGAAGATTTAGCGGGACATCGCTTAGAAGGGGGTGTTTATAAATCTTTAAACCCAGATGCTCAAGGCAGGTTCAGCAGCGAAACATTAGGGCTAGTGTTAGTGCGGTGGCAGGGAATTTATGGGGATGAACAAGAGCCGATTACTTGGCTACGTTGGGCAACAGCAGAGGGGCAATTGCTCCCCACCATAGAGGAGTTGGCCGAGCAGGAAAAGCAACGGGCTGAACAGGAAAAGCAACGAGCCGAACGCTTGGCAGCAAAATTAAGAGCGCTAGGAGTTGAAGTTGATGATAGTGTATGAAATAATTGCAGGCATTGTCCACCTACAGGTCTATTTTATAATTAATTTAATGCACCTACTTAGTTGCGGGCAGT
>NZ_JADBVM010000173.1:0-20199 GCF_020244875.1 Microcystis sp. M44BS1 | reverse complement strand
CACCCCAAAACCCTATCACCCTATCACCCGACTCCTGACTTCTAACCCAATTTTGGACAAAGATAAGCAAAAATTATTTATTGACTCCACAAACTTGAGAATATTTAAATTAACATTCCGCAATATTTACAAATTCTTAAGAATTAATTGAGAAAGATTTTTATTTAACAACGATGTTATGAAGGTTACAGCGATTTGATAGAATTTCATAATGGGTTATTCTGTGCTTTTTTGGGCAACAATGGTTGAAACCCTTGCCAAATCTACAGGGTAATCCTAATTAAGACGGGTAAATTAGTCAATTTCACCCATAACGATGATCTTTTTTTTGTGTAGTTTTATTGCAAAAAAAAAGTTTTTTTGACAAAAAGCACAAAGTATGATACTGAAGCTGGCGTATTTCTGACTGCGAGTAATTATTGCAGAGTCAGGTCAAAATCAGGGGATTTTCTGTTTTCAAGTGATGAAATACAGAAAAGCAGCAATTCGATCGAGAAATCGATAAAAACAGCCTAGACTAGAAAAAGAATCCTCTATCCTGACAGCTATCCTGTGGAGATTACTTTTTTAGGAACCAGTTCCGGGGTTCCCACTCGTTCCCGTAATGTCTCTAGTATCGCCCTTCGGTTGCCGCAACGGGCGGAAATATGGCTGTTTGACTGTGGAGAAGGAACTCAACACCAGTTACTGCGTAGCGACCTGAAAAGTTCCCAAATCCGACGCATTTTTATCACCCACATGCACGGGGATCATATCTTTGGTTTAATGGGACTGTTAGCCAGTATTGGATTAGCCGGTTCTGCTCAGGATATTGATATCTACGGACCTCCCGGACTAGGGGACTATCTGCGTGCTTGTGCTAAGTATTCCTATACTAATTTAGCCAATCGGGTGCGTGTCCATCCCGTTTCCCCCGGCATACTCTACGAAGATGAAGAATTTACCGTCTCCTGTCAGCTATTAAAACATCGTATTCCTGCCCATGGTTATCGCATCGCCGAAAAAGACCGTCCTGGACGTTTTGATGTGGAAAAAGCCAACGCTTTAGGTATTCCCCCCGGACCAATTTACGGCAAGCTGAAAAAAGGGGAAACTGTCACCCTTCCCGATGGCAGCAAAATTTGCGGTCAGTCCCTCTGCGGAGAAACGGAAATCGGCCGTAAAATAGCCTATTGTACCGATACTATTTTCTGTGAAGGATCGATCGAATTGGCACGGGATGCAGATGTGCTAATTCATGAGGCGACTTTTGCACACCAAGATGCCGGGTTAGCTTTTGAAAGTGTTCACTCCACTTCGACGATGGCAGCCCAGGTGGCCTTGGCAGCCCAGGTAAAATTGTTATTAATGACCCATTTTAGTCCCCGTTATCTACCGGGGAATTCTCTGGATATTTCCAATCTGTTAGAGGAAGCGCGGGCAATTTTTCCTAACACTAAATTAGCCTACGATTTTCTCACCTACGAAGTCCCCCGCAACCGTCAAGAAATGGTCTTAGGAGTTAAGTAATTATGCCAGCAGCAGTGGAAGAAAAAAGCATGGTTCCCACGGTTTTAGTGGGTATTGGTGGCACGGGTAACGAAATTTTATCGCGATTGCGTCGTTTAATCGAGGAAAGTTATGGCAGTTTGAGCAATTTTCCGATTGTCAGTTTTTTGGTGGTTGACACGGATAAGGATTATAAAATCAGTAATCCTGAAGCTGCCGGCAGTGCTTTTAAAGATAACGAAAAACACTGGGCCCGGGTGAGTGGAAAACAGGTACAGGAGATGGTATCTGACATGGATAGATATCCCTGGATTAATAGTTGGTTTCCCCCGGAATTAGAGAGAAATATTACTTCCCTAGAAGCGGGAGCGGGACAAATTCGCGCCTGTGGTCGTTTTGCTTTATTTTGTAATTATCATGAGATCCAAAGAAAATTTCTAGACGCGGTGAGACGGGTAAAGGGACAAGAAAACTTTATGCTCGATCGCTATGGAATTAAAGTTAGTAATAGTGCTATTAATGTCTTTACCACGGGGTCTTTAAACGGTGGTACGGGTAGCGGAATGTTAATCGATATAGGTTACTGTATTCGTAATTGGTTACGAGGGGAAAGTAGTCCTTTGAGTACGGCAATTGTTCCCACTCCTGAAGCATTTGCGGGGATTAGTGTCGGCGATCGAGTTTTGGCTAATGGTTACGCTGCCTTGATGGAATTAAATTACTTTTCTGACTACAGAACCGAATATCATCAACAGTTTAGCAGCGGTTTAGTCGATGAAGTAGTTAGTAAATTACCCCCCTTTGATTTTACCTATTTAGTGGGGACAAAAAATGGCGAAGGTGATTTTAAACTCGGTCAAATTCGGGAAATGATCGCCCAAAATATTTTCCTAGATATGACCTCTGATTTTGCCCCCCATAAGCGTTCTATTAGAGATAATATTAAGGGTTCTTGGGCGCAAGCTGACCCGGGGGGGCGCGGTTATCCTAAGCAATTTATGAGTTTTGGGCTATCAACTATTGAAATTCCTATTGCCCAAATTCGTGCCTCCTTATCGGAACGTTTAGCCAAAGATTTAATTAATTGGTGGCTGAATGATTCCGTGATTTTACCCGCTCAAATGTTGGAGTTAGTCAGAGGTGATATCCTCAAAAAAATGCGCTTGAGCGAAGGGGAATTAATTATGGATTTATGTGCCGACAAGGATCGCTCTTTAATTGCCATAATCTCCCAATGGACTAACGAAACTCGTCAGGAAATCAACCAAGATAATTGGCTCTCTTGTACCAAACAGGGTGTTAATATTTTAGGCAATGAACAGGGAAAAATTCTGCAATTTATTAATGATTATTTAACGCCAAGAGTCGAGGAATTTAAACGCAATCATTTACTAGAATTAAGTCCCGATGAACGGATGCACGGCGATTACCTGAAAAAGATTTATAATAACCGGGATGAAATTATTCAACGGGGTAAAAAGTCCCTAGAAATGGAGTTTTATAATATCCTTGAAGATCGAAACCGTGGGGTAAAATTTGCCGAGAGTTTTATTGTTTCAGTACGACAAATCTTCACCGACATAGCGGAAAAATTCCGTCGCGATCAAGAACAGGTTTGGAGTCAAAACGAAAGTAAACGTCAACGGGAATACGACACAGCCTTGGCAGAAATTAATGATCTGAAAGATAAACTTCATATCTCGAAAAAAGATAAGATGGAACAATATTGTGAACAAGCTTTAACGGGATTGGAAGGCTATTTAATGGCCAATATTCAACGAAAAACCAGAGGTGCAGGAGTAGAGGTTATTAATCGTTTACTGGAACATCTTAATCAATTAGAAAGCCGTTTTAATCGCTTTCGTCAGAAATTAATTCAAAGTCGCGATCTATTTAATCTCCAGTCTAATCAACAGATCGATAGCGCCGATGCTTTGTTAATTAATGGGATTAAATTATTTGACAGACAAGAATTAAACAGTCTTTATCAAGACTTTATCGAACAATTTGCTTCGGGGATTGCTGGTAACAAAAATGCCTACGATACGGGTATGGATAACCTTTGTTTACCCCTCTCAGAAGAAATTTTAAAGCAATCTAGCCCCCTCTGGAAAGAAACGCGCCGCACCGATGAAAATATGCGTTTATTTGACATCACCGAGATTGCCGATATTCGTCAAGGTGATTTTCAAAAAGTTATCCTAAACCAAGCTAATCAACTCCTACAAAATGCTCCCGCTAGTAGTCGCATTCAGCAGGAATTAGCCGCTTGCGATCGCTTGTTAAAAATTTATAACAACGATACCGATATTATCAATAATATTCGCATTGCCTACCAAAAATCGCGACCCCTAATTATGCTTAATCCTGCGGTTTTGCGGGGAAAAGATGCGGGTTTTACACCCCAATTAAATCAAAATGTTGCCCTGATTGGAGGAAGAAATACCAGTAACCCGGCAGCCCAAAAAATTATCCCGAAACTGCGGGAATTTATTGCCAACGAAGACGATATTAAACCCTTGGGAGAAGTGGAAAAATATCGTCTTGTCTTCGTGCAGGAAATTGGCGGTTTTTCCCTACGCTGTCTGGAGGGAATGCGAGAGTTGCGGCAATCCTATCAGGACTGGAAAGGAGAATTTATTCTCGCTAAACGCGCCCAACAGATGGGGGAAAATCGCGATTTACCCATCCCCGTGCATATCCAAAAGGAACCGCCTTTCTGGGATGTTTTTCCCGAAGATCCGAGTATTTATCAATTGGTGGTGACAGCCCGAGCTTTAAAAGTGCTTTTTCCAGAAGTCAATCGAGTCACTAATGAGAAAACAATTCGCTATGAAATTAAAACCGCAACGGGATTAAAAAAAGTCGATATCGCCACCAGTTGGGAAGATGCGGTACAGGTGTTAGAAGTAAAAGCTTGTCGCGAAGATAAGGAAAAAATTCAAAGTCAGGTGACAGCTAAGTTACAGGCTGCAACCACTCCAGAGAAAAAACAAGCTTTGTATCGGACTTTTATTGAATATTTACAACAACGGTCCGAGGAGTTAACAGGAGGAAAAGATAATACAGAATATAAACGGGAAGATGCAATTATTTTGCAGTTAATCCATAACTATAAGTTGGATAGCGGTGGAGAAATTCCTCTTTCTCCGGTGACAGAAGTGGCTAACCCAGCTTTAATTATCTGCGGTATTTGTGGACACAAAAACCCGCCCTCGTCTAATTTTTGTTCTAAGTGTGGGGCAAAATTAGTTAAGTAGAAATTAGATTTTGGGTTTGATCCCCCCTGCCCCCCTTGATAAGGGGGGTGCCGATCCCCCCTTAGTCCCCCCTTGATAAGGGGGGTGCCGATAGGCGGGGGGAGCCGCCTTGATAAGGGGGGTGCCGATAGGCGGGGGGAGCCCCCTTGATAAGGGGGGAATCTGACAATTTTTAACACCTACCTAATTTAACGGAAAAAGTGGGGGTGTTAGCTGGACTAACATCCCCCACAATCAAAAATTTTCGGGAAAAATTGCCTAATAGCGAAAAAACTGGATTATAATAAGGTCTTTACTCAAGATTTTTGCTAACCGCTAACTGCCATAAAAGCCAATCAAGACCCCTGTTTATCGAGAGAAAAACCAATGGTAGCCACTTTAAAAGGACGAGATGTTTTAAGAATAACCGACATGAGTAGCCAAGAAATCAGCGCCCTACTCAATCTATCGGCACAGCTTAAAGCTGGTAATCTTAACCCTAGCTGCAAAAAAGTCTTAGGATTGCTATTTTATAAAGCTTCCACCCGGACGCGGGTTTCTTTTACCGTCGCGATGTACCAGTTAGGGGGACAGGTGATCGATCTCAATCCTAGTGTAACCCAAGTGGGGCGCGGGGAACCCTTAGCCGATACGGCCCGGGTACTCGATCGCTATCTCGATATTCTCGCAGTTCGCACCTTTAAACAAGAAGATTTAGAAGCTTTTGCTAATTACTCGCGCATCCCGATTATCAACGCTCTAACAGATTTAGAACATCCCTGCCAGATATTAGCCGATTTACAGACTATCCAAGAGACTTTTCAGACTTTACGGGGAATTAACCTCACCTATGTCGGGGATGGTAATAATGTCGCTAATTCTCTCCTCTTAGGTGGCGCTTTGATGGGGTTAAATGTGCGGGTTGCTTCCCCCGCAAACTATCAACCGGATGGGGAAATTGTCGCCAGCGCCCAAGCTATTGGCGAGAAAACCGGTAGTAAAATCTTAATTACCGACGATCCCGTTGCGGCAGTAAAAGACTCTCAGGTGGTCTATACTGATGTCTGGGCAAGTATGGGACAGGAAAGCCTCGCTGATGCCCGAATTCCCATTTTTCAGCCCTACCAAGTCAATGAACAGCTAATGAGTCACGCTGACAAAGACGCGATTATTCTCCATTGTTTACCTGCTCACCGGGGGGAAGAAATTACCGACGGGGCGATCGAGGGTGTACAATCAAAAGTCTGGGAGCAAGCGGAAAATCGGATGCACGCCCAAAAAGCTTTAATGGTGAGTTTATTGGGATTAATCTAGCTCCCGATGCTCAGTTACCTAAAATAATTATTAAACTACATAATCTATCGTCACCGGCTCTGTCCGACACTGGAAGTTAACGCTAGGATTGATGGTAAGAGCAATCATCAGGGCAGCCTCCACACAAACTATATGTCAGACACCTCCGCAGTTAAACAGTATCTCGCCCATTGGTTTCAATTGGGAAAAAAAGTTATTTGTCCCAAAAACCAAGCTATGCTATTTCCGCTGCCTATCTTCAATGGCGATCGCTATTCGTCGGAGTTTGAAGATTGTTGGCAAAAAATGCTCGATCCTGAAAGTGGCGATTGTTACCTAGAAGGTACTCAACAAACTATCCAAGACTTACTTTCCCCTCAATGGGAATTTCACCCCTGCGCTCGTTGTACTATACCCGTACCAATTGAAGTGCTGGGCCAATCGGGTTTATCCTGTCCCTGCCATGATTTGAGTAATTGGCCCAATTTAGAATTACCCCTACCCCATTTACCCGTCAATAGTCGAGAAAATCTCGATCGCATCCGGCAAAGATTGCTAAAAAATTCTCACTCACATTAACCGGACAAAAAGAGACGTTAGGAGTAACGTCTCGAAAAAAGGGTTGATATTTAACGATTTCTGCCAAAAAGATTGACTAAATCTCGCAATCTCTCGCTATATTCTCCGGTTAAAGCTTCCTGACGATAGCGCCATGACCAATTCCCTTCTGCGACACTAGGGGTATTCATCCGCGCATCCGATCCTAAACCTAACACATCCTGTAACGGTACGATCGCCTGATTAGCCACGGAACTATAGGCCAGTCGAATCAGATCCCAAGCCACTCCCTGACCACTGGGAGCGCCAAGATATTGATATAGTCGCGCTTTTTCGTAGTCATTGGCGTTATCCTGAAACCAGCCCACAGTAGTATTATTATCGTGAGTGCCGGTATAAATCACACAGTTGCGTTCGACGTTAAAAGGAAGATAGGGATTACCCGCATCACCCCCAAAAGCAAAGTGGAGAATCTTCATCCCCGGGAAAGCAAAGTGATCGCGAAAATCTAGGACTGCTTGGTCAATATCGCCCAAATCTTCGGCAATAATCGGCAATTTACCCAAACGAGCGCCAATAGTATTAAAGAGATCATAACCCGGGGCCTTCAGCCAATGACCATTAATAGCGTTTTCCTGGCCAAAAGCCACAGCCCAATAGGCCTCTAATCCGCGAAAATGATCGATACGGATGATATCGACTAGGGAAAGAACCGCTTTTAAACGGCGTACCCACCAGTCAAAGCCCGTATTTTTGAGATAATCCCAGTTATAGAGAGGATTTCCCCATAATTGCCCCGTTTCTGAGAAATAATCCGGGGGAACCCCGGCCACTTCTAAGGGATTACCAGTTTGGGGATCTAGTCGGAAAACCTGCGGATTTGCCCAAACATCGGCACTATTATGGGAGACATAAATGGGGATATCACCGATAATCTCGATACCGAGGGAGTTAGCATAGCGTTTTAAGGCTAACCACTGCTCAAAAAACTCAAATTGCAGGAATTTGTGCAGAAAAATCTCCTCTTGTAACTCCTGTTTCGGTGTTTCCAACGCACCCCAATGACGTTCACGAATTTCTGTCGGCCATTCCATCCATGCTTTACCCTGATAAGCGTGGGATAAAGCCATAAATAGGGCGTAATCCTCTAACCAATCAGCATTGCCACCACAAAAGCCGGCAAACTGTTTGTAAAGAATTGTGTCAGAACCCTTGACAAAATTGCTCGCCGCCTTTCTAAGTAGGGGAATTTTCCAAGCGATCAATCGCTCAAAATCCACTTGATCGAGGGGAAAATCGGGAATATCCTCGAAATCTGCCTCACTAAGCAGATTTTTTTCCCGAAGAATATCGAGACTAATCAGGAGATGATTGCCAGCAATGGCACTAAAACTCATGTAGGGAGAGTTACCGTACCCTGTGGGGCCTAAAGGGAGAATTTGCCAGAGTTTTTGACCACTTTGAGCCAAAAAATCGATAAATTGATAGGCTTCCCTACCTAGTTCTCCAATCCCGTAACGGCCGGGATGACTGGTGGGATGAAGCAAAATACCGCTAGAACGGCTAAAAGCCATGAAAAAACCCCCTTATCAGTGATTCGGTTAGCAGTTATTAAGTGTTTAAAGCTGAATGCTCACTGCTATCTCCAAGCTAACCCGATCTCGATCGATAACGGCAATACTTAACAACTTTATTAGACCTATAGGACAAAATCAGGCATTACAGCCGTACATTAACAGATCGTCTTTCCAGTGAAAAAGATTCCTTCGGATCACGTTCCACCTTACCCGGGTAGGTGAAACTGGCACTCGTTGCCGTCGGTTTGACGCGGCTCGATAGTTGGCTGATGGCCGCTCTTTCCTCTTGGGTGAGGGGGCGATCAATAGCTTGGAATTCGTAATATTGGTATTCGCTCATGGCGTGCAACCTATCTCAAGGTTTATGATCGATATGCTGATAATTGTACGGGGATAGTTAGGGTTTAAAGATAAATTCGACAGGACGGGCGCTCTCGGATGTATTAGGAATAGCAAGAATATGCAAATCGCCCGATCTTTACCGATAAGGAAAAAGTTCGGGTGATTCGGTAATTTCCCCGCATCGGTCTTTTCAAGAAATCTAATCTATTCCTTTGGATAGTGGCACGGTCAAAATCGATAAGATTATAATTTCTTTTGTTAAGCACTTTAGCGATCGCTGGATATTTCTGCCATCGGCTATCGCAATTCACTATCAGCTAATTATTAAAATTTATGAAAACAGCCTCATTCGTTGAGATTATCGGAGATAGAGTAGGGATAGGTGAATAAGAGGGAAATAATTAGAGCCTTTTGGCATTGTTCAGCCTAGAGCGTAGAGTAGAAAGGAGGTGTCTTAAGATGACTAACGAAGACGATGATCAACACTTGCCTCTTGCGTGGGAAAAGGGGAAGGTTGTCGCACAATTTTTGGGAGTTATTGCTAACACAGCTATAGCTTTGGTTATTTTCTGGGTTGGCAGTGCTTATAATGCACAAATTGAAAATCAAAAGCTGACACAAGATTTAAGGATCAAATACATTGATTTAGCTCTGGAGATCATCAAAAGCTCTGGAAGTAGTGATGAAATTCGCACTTGGGCGGCTGACGTAATACAGAATAGTTCAAAGTATGTTACTGAAATTCAAATGGGTAAAGAGACCAAGGAAAAACTTAAAGTGTGGGGGTTAGAAGAAAAACAAGCTCAATCAAAAGAAACAAATGTTGGCACACAACAAACCACAACCAATAGTATTACTTTAGATCAAGCTTTACAGGAAGCCTTGACTAGGAATCCTCCTTACACAAGACAGGGTGATACTTCCAAATATACTGACTTTAACCTTTTCATCTGCAATGAAAATAGTTCCGTAGCCACTCCATTAGCCAACTTAATTGCATATAAGCTTGACCAACAAAATCATGGCGAAATTCAGGTAAAGGTTCTTAGTGAGGGGGAAGAGAAAAGTGAGTTTACAACCTTATTACCCAGAGGAGCTATCACTGTAATTACCGATGAAGGTCATCCTGAAAATGGTGAATGGGGTCGTATTAGCGATCTCCTGCAAAAAGCCATAGGAAGCGTTACTGAACCAAGCAATCCTCTATATAAGCAACTGGTTAGCTCACCTGACGACAAAATAAAAATACTTACAACAATTCAGAAGCCTGACATCAAGCAGCAATTCAATGCTGGCAAATACTCTCCTTGGCGCATTAGCATATTCATCTGTCCTAAGCCCTCCGATTGATCGGGCGATACTAATAATTAACCCCTCCCGGTGTGCGTCTATACCCCGAACTTGTCCAACCTTCTCCCACGAGGACTCGCCCTCCCCAACCTGAAAGTATATTACTCTTTACTTCTTTTCTGGGAGAGGGATTGGGGTTGAGGGCAATTAACCATCTCTGCCATTACTTTTGAAAAATGGCATTAGAGAGCGTTAGGCAGGGACAGTGACCGCCGAAATCAGCAAAGACCGTTCAATTCCCCCAAAACAGCCTGATGTTTCTGCCGCGCTGACCTTTCCTCGGTCGATGTGCGCTGGTTGCCGATAGTCGATAGGTGGATTTCGATAATCTCGTCAATTCTTTCGCTCGATGGCATCGAGTTCCCGACATATTTCGGCGGCCAGCCGATAATCCACACTTCCCGTTAAAGTAGCTCCGTCAAAGTGGCTGCCAGCATAGCAGCCGGGGTTATGGCCGCGGGGCAGTTTATCCCGGTTAAAGGTTTGAAAACAAGGGAAGCACAAGGTAAACTAATTATGATAAAACATTAATATAGCGGTTCTCACACCTGTGTGGCACAGTTAAACCTTTGCTGATTAAACTTTTTAACATTGATAATGTACCTCCTGCGAACAGGAAATACTATAAATAAGCGGTAAAAATAAAATAAAATTAAGGGGAAAATTAATCATGCAACTAGAAGATTATTTCTTATTCCTCTCCGAAGATGATATTAGAATCAAAGGTCATCGCCTCGGAATTGACAACGTACTCTTTTATTTCTTGGAAGGCTATACTCCAGAAGAAATAAATGCTATCTATCCCGATCTAAGTTTAGAGAAAATCTACGCTACTATTACTTATTATTTACAGAATCGGCAAAAAATTGATGCCTATTTATTGCGCCTCCAGAATTGGCGAGAGACTCGCTATCAAGAATCCTTAAAACATCCTTCACCTCAACGAGAAAAGATGAGAAGAATTAAACAGCAAAGGCAAGATTCTGTCAGGGTATGAAAATCAAGTTTTTACTGGATGAAAACTTATCCCCCCGCTTGAAAGTCGCTGTCTTAAGGTTAAATCCAGAGATAGATATTTTACGCGTTGGAGAGCCGAATACACCACTGTTAGGAACTCTTGACCCTGATGTTTTACAGTATTTAGGATTATCTCAACGACTCTTGGTGACAGATAATCGTACCAGTATGCCTGAACATTTAGAAGAATATTGGCAAAAAAATCAACAAATCTGGGGACTGTTTTGGATACGTCCCACAACAACAATGGGAAAACTAGCCGAAGAATTAATTATGATTTGGGAAACTACCGAAGCGGAAGAATGGATCGATATTGTCGATTGGATTCCTTTTTAATTAATGATATAATAAGATTATTACCGTCCTTTTTATGCTTTATTATTAACTTGAATGACTCGCCAAATTCATGACCAATTTGCTAAGGAATATTTAGAGGAATTACTAACACCTCTAGGGACGATTAGAAAAAGTAAGAAAGTAAAAAGTGAGGTTCAAGAAATTGATGTCTGGTTTGAACCATTTAGCTCACCGCCTCCCACTGAGTTACCTTTAGGATTACTCGGAAAAATGGCAGCTACTTCCTGTTTGTTTGAACCTTTCCGCAATCCCCCGACCGAGGTAGAGATTCGCAGTTGTTTGTCAAAGTTATACGCGGTTCATGGCGATGTCTTGAGAAAAGCGAAACGGTCAAACAAAACTCTGACGGTCGCAGAATTGCCTTTCTTATGGATTCTAACGCCCACCTTTTCAGCTAGAATGATTGAAGATTTCGGTACTCACAGCGATGAGAGTAATTGGTTAACAGGGGTTTACTTTTTAGCGAAGTCTCTCAAAGCGGGCATCATTGTCATTCATCAATTACCAGTAATTGAAGACACCTTATGGTTGAGAGTATTAGGTAAAGGAGGGACACAAAAACGAGCAGTTGAAGAGTTAGTTGAACTGCCAGAACGCAATCCTTTTCGAGAGAATTTATTAGAAATTCTGGCCAACTGGCGCAAAAACTTAGAATTGAGAGATAATTTAAGTACCGAAGAACAGGAGGACATCATGAATCTATCACCAGCTTATCTAAAGCAACGAGAAGAGTGGAAGCAAGAAGGCACTTTAGAGGGACAACTTTCCCTGATAACCAGTCTTCTGGAAGGGCGGTTTGGCCCCCTAGATTCGGAATTATCCAGTCTAGTAGAAAAGATTGCCCAACTTCCCATCTCAGAACGCACCGGTTTACTTCTTTCTTTGGCGAATTTATCCCGCGAGGAATTGTTGGAAAGATTCAGGGAAAATTAAAACTCCAGCCCGCCCAAGCCATGAAGAATCATCCCTAAACCCTGATGGTAGTTTGTCCGAGGAAATCTCTGCCCAATCATCGCAATTTTCTTCATTCCCTACAATTTTTTTCCTGTACTTAGAGTTTTTCCATACCCATTATGATAAAATATTAATAAACAATCAGGAGCAATTATGACAATTACTCCAAAATCAGAACAATTAAGCAGCGATACTTTATTAGAGCAAGAGGCTAAAACCTTGAAGACTTCCTTCCCTTCTAACTCTTCGCCAAATAGTAAAGCTATTTTTCTGCAACAGGCAGGTGCTTTAAGCGATGATAGCTCTCTGGCCGACCTAAGAGATTCTATTTACCAAGCCAGGGGACGTTCGGAAACTAACAATGATGTATCTTCTTGACACGGATACTTTAACTCATCTCCACTCAGGTAACACTAACGTTATTAATCGATTGGAAAACTTACAAGATGAGGAAGTCGCCATTACGATTGTCACCAAGATCGAAATTTTGCGCGGGCGGATAGATTATCTGCTTAAGGCTTTTTCAGGGGGTGATTTACTGAAAGCACAAGAGATTTTCTCTCGTTCAGAAACCTTATTAAATCAACTTCCTGTAATTTTAATTGACCCAAATGCAGCCAATCAATTTGACCGCTTACAAGATATTTCTAAATTTCGCAAAATTGGCAGATCTGACCTGTTAATTGCTAGTATCGCCTTAGCTAATCAAGCCCGGCTAGTAACCAGAAATCTGCGACATTTTAGACAAATTCCTCATTTATTCTTAGAAAATTGGGTCGATTAATTCCCGTTCCTAATTGTTAGCAAGATTGGGAGAAAAGTCCGCTCAAACCATGAAGAATCATCCCTAAACCCTGATGGTAGTTTATCCGTTGAGGTTACTGTCAAGTCCGGCTTTAACACAGACGCTCCCCTGTCTGGACAGCAAGTAAAGAGTGCGAGTTGACCCAAAACGCGATCTCGAAGATATCCGTTTCGTTAACAATCATCTCTTCTAAATGTTGAAAGTCTTCATTTTCATCCATCGGAATTATCATTTCAATAGACCTTTCCCTAGTCTGATAAAATCACAATCAGGGGATATTGTCAACAACTAACCGTAGCTTACCCAGTCGTTTATGTCTTGATGATGCACTTTTTTAAAAATGGTGATAAACTTAACTGTACTGGGGACACTCTCCCTATCGGAGGGATTTGAGAAAAAATCGGGAGAAAAAGCGATGAAAGAACGAGAAACATCGGACAAAATTGAAGCGGGCGGGGGTTTTCCCGTATTGCAATATTGGGCAGAAAAAACCCTCTCTCCTCAAGGGATTAAACTATGGCAAACCTTAAATCATAAAAGTGCCTGTTTAGCTTGCGCTTGGGGAACGGGGGGACAAAAAGGCGGTTTTGTCAACGAAGCGGGGGAAAGTCTGCAACGTTGTCTCAAAAGTGTCGAGGCAGTTACTTCCGAATTAATGCCAGGTATTAAAACCGATTTTTTTCAAACCTATCATCTCGCTCAATTACAGTCCTTAACCTCCTTAGAATGCGACCGCTTGGGTCGTTTTAGTTATCCCGTCCTCTTAAAAGCCGGAGAAAGTCACTATCAACGTATTAGTTGGGAAGAAGTGTATCGATTAGCCGAACAAGCTTTTCATCAACCGTCCGAGACTCTAGCCTCCTATAGTTCGGGACGTTCTTCTAATGAAGCCGCCTATCTCTTACAATTGTTTTTCCGGGCATTAGGAAGTAATAATTTAGCCGATTGTTCCGATCTCTGTCATGCCGCCTCGACCGTAGGCTTAAAACAGGTTTTCGGCTCCGGAACTTCGATGGTCAGTCTGGAAAGTTTAAAACAAGCCGATTGTGTGGTGTTAATCGGTTCTAACGCTCCGGCTAATCATCCTCGCCTGATGAATGAATTAATTCAAATTCGTGATCGCGGCGGTAAAATTATTATTATTAACCCGCAAATTGAAGTCGGATTGGTCAAATTCTCCTCGCCCGCTTTTCCGATTAAATCTTTATTGCGGGGCGGTTCCGATATTTCTACTCTCTACCTACAGCCGATTCCGGGTAGCGATACCGCCCTATTCGTCGGATTACAAAAATCTTTGATCGAACAAAATTTAGTCCGCTGGGATTATCTCGAATCCCATACAGAAAATTGGCAATCTGTTATAGATTACGCCCGACAAATACCCTGGGAAACTATTACTAAAACCTGCGGTTTATCCCGAGAAGAAATTGAAGCAACCGCCGCCCTTTTCGGCAATTTAGAGCGAGTGGTTTTCGCTTGGGCGATGGGGGTTACACAACAGGAAAACGGGGTAGATAATATTATCAGTATTGCCAATACCGCTTTAATGACGGGAAATGCTGGCAAAATCGGAGCCGGAACCATGCCAATCAGAGGTCATTCTAATGTACAGGGCTTCGGTTCTATGGGCGTTACGGTGAGATTACGTCAGGAAATCGCCGAGGCACTTGCTCAACTTTTAGGAAAGCCATTAAATATAACCGGCGGTTATGATACCAGGGCATTAATTGAAGCTGCCGAACGGGGAAAAATCAACACCCTTTTCTGTTTGGGAGGTAATCTTTATGGCGCAAATCCAGATTTAAATCAAGCCAAAAAAGCCTTAGCTCAAATTGATACGATTTTTTATGTAGCTACTAAGCCAAATTTAGGACATTTTCAGGGATTAGCCCGACAAAATACGTTAATTTTACCTGTCTTCGCTCGCTTTGAAAATCCTCACCCGACAACCACCGAATCGGGCAATAATTTTGTCCGTTTTAACGAGCGGGGAAGCAGTCATCTACAGGGTTCCGATATGGATATTATCTCGGAAGTAGAACTATTAACAAATATTGCCGTCAAGGTTTTAGGCACAAACCCGATCGATTGGTCGAGATTACACGATACCGCCTATATTCGTCAGTTAATCGCCAAAACGATTCCGGGTTATGAAAAGATCGGGCAATTAGATCAAACCCAAACAGAATTTACCATTAGCGGACGGATTTTTACCGAACCCCATTTTCCAACATCGACCGGAAAAGCGCAAATGTCTGTCACGCTTTTACCCACTTTAAAAGCACCGCAAAAGGAACATTTCAATCAACCAGAAAATGCCCCCGGAATTGCTCTGATTCTTGGAACAGGACGCAGTTATGGACAACATAATACCGTCGTTTATCAAGTGGGCGATAAATATCGGGGAATGCCTCACCGTCATTGTTTATTGATCAACGCCGAAGATGCCAAAAAAGCGGGCTTTCAAGAACATCAACGAGTCACCGTTCAAGGAGATGCTGGCAAATTAGAGAATATCGAACTTATTTTCGGTCCGATTCGCGAAGGTGTTGGCTTTATGTTCTATCCCGAAACCAATGTTTTATTCAAAGCTAAAATCGATCCTCGCTGTGGGACTCCTGCTTATAAACGAGTTCCCGTCTGGGTTTTTTAGTTATCAACTCCTCTAATTTTCTTTTTTGGAAATAATGAAATAGAGTTAACCAAGCCAACCAACGAATCGAGCAGAATGAAAAAGCTATGCTCGATTTGATCGCATTTCTGTTATCTTCTTCTTACTGTCATTAAAGTAAGTAGCCATGCACAAGTTTTTACTAACCTTATTAAGCATAGCAAGTTTATTTGCTGTCGGGATGGCTACCCCTAGCATTGCCAGTCCCACATCTGCAGCGACAAACTTGCAACTAGCTCAACGTCCTAACTGTAACAATCCCCAGACTCAAAGCGAAATGAACATTTGTGCCAGCATCGCTTATCAAAACGCCGATCGCAAGTTAAATCAAGTTTATCGACAACTACTGCCAAAACTGTCAGCTGCTCGCAAACAAAAATTAATTGCTGCCCAACAAGCTTGGATTAAGTTTAGAGACAGCAGTTGCGAATTTGAAAGAAGTGCCTATGAGGGAGGCTCTCTAGCTCCCATGATTTACGGTTTTTGTTTGGCAAATGTCACCGAGCAGCGTACCAAAGATTTACGGAGATATTTAGAAGATAGCGATCTCTAAGTCAGAATCGCCGTTGATATTACCGATAATTCCTTAGACGTTTACTGCACAACAACTTAAGCGGGTGAGGGGAATCGAACCCCTATCATTAGCTTGGAAGGCTAGGGTTTTACCACTAAACTACACCCGCATTTTCTTAGCACTTTTGTTAGCATAACACGAATTGCCGATTTTTGCAAGTAGGGATTTTCAGCTTGTTAATCGCCTCTAGATGGTCATAGATTGCCTAAAAATCCCGATCGCTCGGTTATTTCCCCGATTTGGCTAAAAGTTGCTTCCACGCGATCGAGGTCTAGTTGGGAGAAATTATCGATCGCCCAGTTAGACACTCTCTGCATAAAATGGAAGGGGTAGGTATGAGCGATTCCCACCACCTGCATTCCCGCTCTTTTTGCCGCTTCGCAACCAGCAAAAGTATCTTCAATCACCAGACATTCCCAGGGTTGCAACTGTAGATTAAAATTCCAACGATTGAATCTTTCTACGGCCAGTAAATAACCATCCGGTTGAGGTTTACTGGTGCTAATCTCATCCCCGGTGACAATGACACTAAAGTAATCCCCAAGGCCCGTCTGTTGCAAGATCGATTCTACTTCCGAGCGTATTGCTCCCGTCACCAAACCGATTTGTAGATCCCTGGCCTTAACCCGTTTTAAAAAAGAGTATATCTCTTCATAAATAGGAAGTTTCTCTAATTTTTCTAATCTTTCTCGGTATAAACTGGTTTTTTTGTTAATTAACTTGGTCAGATACTCCTCGGTTACTTGACGACCGCGACGGTTGAGAACATTACGCAAACAGACGCGATCGCTTCTTCCCAGACATAACTCCGCAAATTCCGACCCTAGGGGCAGCAAATTTTCCCCGAGCAAGATTTCATTGATTAACTCTTGATGGATCGGTTCATCATTGATGATCACCCCATTAAAATCGAACAGAACAGCCTTTAACATCAATCTTAGACAGAAAAGCTAATAAATACTCAGTGTTCTTGATTATACTAAAGTTTTTCGTTGGAGCCGGGCGGGTCTTGTCCCTTACCCCATCTCAACAAACAATTTTAACCGGAAAATTGCCAAGGCCTTGACAAATTCCCAGATTTGTTCTATTATTTTGTTATAGTGGGAATCCGTGCTGCCCTGTAACCCCCCTATTTTGGGCTGAGATATTAGCCAAAAATATAACAAAAGAATTTAGGGACTTGCGTGAGAATAATATCCCAACCGATCGGAGGGCGCAAGCTTTGCGCCCCTACAGTAACGGATTTTGTCCACAATGTAGGGGCGAACTGCGTTCGCCCAAAAGGTACATTATTAAAGCGCAAGTCCCTTAGGCCATTGTTTCCGATACCCAACGACGGAATAATTCCACAGCAATCCGATAATTGGAGTCTTGGCATTCGATAACATGATGATTTTCAAGGGTTTTTAGGGCCCGGTCGAGAGTTGTGGCAGTTAATCCGGTGCTGGACAGTAAATCTGCCCGGGTTAATCCTTGCAGATGGGGAGAAAGAACTATTAAAATTTCCTGTTGTCCGGCCGCATCTTGTTTAGCCTGTTTCCAGACACCCGTAAAATAATAATTCCCCCTTTGGAAAAACTCAGCATCGATGGCTTTTTCCACATCTTCCACCTGAAAACGAATATCTTGGGGACGTTGCAACTCAAAGACCTGTTTATTATAAAAACGTACCAGATGAAAGCCGATCAGTTGTACTAGATAGGGTTGACCGTGGGTAAGTTGATAAATTTTGTCCAAAGCGGATGGGGTATAGTCTAGGGGAAAATCCTCGTCTTCCCCAACGGGATTAGCGAGGATAACGCGAGTAGATTCAGGAGAGAGGAAACTAACTGGAATCGGGTAAACACTGCCAAAAAAAGGATGAAAATAATCGGCAGTCATCTCCTCTAGGGTATGTAATCCGGCAAAAACAAAAGCTAGACGCGGACTACTCTGGACAAGGGAACGCAGATAGCCGAGGAAATTCTGGCGGAGGGTATTCGCTTCGATTAAATCCTCAATTATCTCGAACTCATCGAGGGCAATAATTAAACCAGTTTTGGCTTTTTCCGGCAGAATCTGGCGCATCAGACGGTCTAAATAACGATTAAAATACATTTCTGGATGTTGGGAGATTTTTTCCTCTTCTGGGGCATCAATTGCCAAAGTTTGGGCGATTTCCTCAGCCATAGTCAGGAGAACTTCGGCTAGGCTGGTTACTGTGGCCAAGCGCTGTAAATTAATGTAGATAACCGAGACATTTGGTGGGAGATATGCCTCCAGATTGCGTAGAATCGAAGTCTTACCCATGCGACGATGACCATAGAGAACTACGGAGGATAGGTTATCTCCCGACCACATTGACTGAAGTTCCCGCAGGATATCCTCACGACCAACAAAGCGTTTACCGATCACCGGATCACCGATAATGTAGGGATTAGGAATCGGTTGGGTAATAGTTACCGTTCCCACCGTTCCCGCGATGGATGTGCTAATTTTTGCCCATTTTTCGGCGATGGAAAGGATTAATTCTTTTTCTGCTTGGGGTAAAGTAGCCGCCTGTTGGTCGGTTATATCGATTAATTTCCCGATAATCCGATTAAGAGCGAGGGATCTGGTCTGTTGAGAGTAACTTCCCTGCACTAAAGCCATTTCTGCGATAACTAGATTTAAACTGCTGATAGCTTGCCAAGTTTGCGGACGTAATGAAGGTTCTGCGGCAATGGGGGCAACCTTCAGGGAAGCGATACTATCGGGAGTTGCTGCCTGATTAAATCGGTGTAAAGTTTGGGCTAGTCTATACATTTCTTCCCCGTAGGCGAGGGAACGTACCACAGCAAAGGCTTTTTCGGCTTTTTCGGTGTCCTGTTGGTGAAGATACCAAAAACCAGCGGCGGCGGCGCGAGCAGGGGTATCGAGACGGATTTTACTGCGAGGAAAAGAAAACAGTTTCGCGGACGCATATTTTAACAATTGCCAATCGGAGGTATTTTCTGCCAGACGGGAGACGCGATAGATAATTTCTGCCTCTGGGAATTGCGATAAAACGCGGTTAACGGCGGCAAGGACAGGAATAAACTGGCGGCTGTACCGAAGGTATTGATTGAGGTTATTAATAGCTGTTTCCCAGTCTTGCTGTAACCATTGCTGTAGAGTCGAGGTTAACCCCGGCAGCGGTAGAAGGGTAATACGGGGAAAAAGTCGCCCTTGAGAACCAGTCAAAAGCCCGATTAGCCAATTATCAGGACGGAAAAAGGCGAATATAAACCCCACGCCGGACACCACGCCGAACCCCACGCCCAACACCGCGCGCCACACCACGCCCCACACCACGCCCGACACCACGCCCAACAACCCGCCCCACACCCCGCCCAACACCACGCCCCACACCACGCCGAACCCCACGCCCAACACCCCGCCCAACACCACGCCCAACACCACGCCCCACCCCAAGCCCCACAGCACGCCCGACACCACGCCCCACACCACGCCCCACACCACGCCCAACGCCACGCCCAACACCCCGCCCAACACCACGCCCAACACCACGCCCGACAGCACGCCGAACGCCACGCCGAACGCCACGCCCGACAGCACGCCGAACGCCACGCCCGACAGCACGCTCAACGCCACGCCCGACACCGCGCCCGACACCGCGCCCGACACCGCGCCCGACAGCACACCCCACACCACGCCCAACACCACGCTGAACACCACGCCCAACACCACGCCCACCCAATTAACAGAAAGTCCTAAATTTGCTGCTATGCCACAGATAATCAGAGGGGTAATTACAGTTAAGAGAAGACCCTGAATCCCTAGACGCAATTGTACGGGATGGTTATCGCCGCCGTCTCTCGTTTCCACATACCAGCGCACTGCTTGGGGAAAATAAAACACCCAGTACAACAGCAAAAGATAATCAAAGGGATTCCATAAAGATAAATCGCGTCTGAGTTTAGGGGCGAGATTAATGGTGGGGACGGTGCTTTCCT
>NZ_JADBVM010000172.1:0-30424 GCF_020244875.1 Microcystis sp. M44BS1 | reverse complement strand
TGGGGATTTGCTCTGGTATCCCCAGCAGGTAACTGTACCACCTGCTCCCTGTCAAGCTCCCGATGCCATGGTAGTTTTCGGCCGTCCACCTGGTGAGCGCGGCAGCTATAAACAATGGGAAGAAGACAATATTGCCCCCCAAGTAGTGTTTGAAATCCTCTCTCCGAGCAATAGTGCCAGGGAAATGCTCAAAAAGCAGTCTTTCTATCGGGAGCATGGGGTATTAGAAATGTTTTTCTATGACCCAGACTCCCATGATTTCTGGGGATTGGTGCGGGCCAATCAGCAAGAGGATTTTTTCCCAGTAACGGCCTTGAATTTTCCTTGGACTTCCCCAATCCTAGGGATTCGGTTTGAGATGTTTGAAGAGGGTTTAGAGGTCTTTTATCCCGATGGGGAACGATTTAAAGACCCTGAAACCCTCTTTGAGGAGCGCAACCAAGCACAACAGGAACGCGATCGCGCTTTTGCCCGATTACGCGAATTGGGCATTGACCCGACACAGTTGTGACTACAATTAATCTTCAGCGGAGATACCGTCATCTTCCACCACCGCTTCGGTGATAGGAGAGGGGGGAATTTCCGTTAAGGGAGATAAATCCGCAGGGGGGGCCACCACGCGATCGAGTTTTAGGGTTAAATAACGAATAACCTCATCACTTAAACGCATGGCCCGTTCCATGGGGGCGACTTGTTTGCCGCTGGCCTGATAATTCATCTGCACATAGACACCATCATTGAGTTTTTTGATGGGATAGGCCAGACGTTTTTTACCCCACACCTTCACTTGAATGTCTGTGGCGCTGTGTTCGGTAATCAGAGTCCGATAACGTTCCACTTGTTGCTGAACGACTTCTTCCCCTAAATCGGGACGGAGAATGTAAAGAGTTTCGTAGTTATTGCTCATCTCAGAATCCTTATGGACTAGAAGGCTTCTTTGTCAAGACCGGAGGTTAATTGATTTTCATAACTCTCTAGCTTTTAATAAAGAAGCAAGGATATATGATCATACTACTATCCGAGAGTCGATCGCTAGTCATTCCCAGAAAAATATGGCGCAACGCTATGTACGAGTGAAACATCGTCAAGGACAAATCTTCTACGGACTGTTACAGCTAAACCGTAGCGTTGCCGTCTTTGATGCCCCTCCCTGGCAAGGAGGGCAACTAACCAAGCTAGAATTAGAACCCGATAGCTACCAACTATTAGCCCCCTGTTTCCCGTCGAAAATTATTGCCGTGGGCAAAAATTACCGCGCCCACGCCGCCGAGATGGGAACACTTGTACCGGAAGAACCGCTTTTATTTCTCAAGCCACCGACGACAATTATCGCCGATGGTGAAACGATTTTTTATCCGCCCCAATCGGAAAGAGTGGATTATGAGGGAGAATTGGCATTAATTATCGGAGAAACCGCCAAAAACTGCACCACAGCCCAGGCCAGAAGTAAAATCTGGGGTTATACCATTGCTAACGATGTCACCGCTAGGGATTTACAGAAAAAAGATAGCCAATGGACGCGGGCGAAAGGATTTGACAGTTTTTGTCCCCTCGGCCCCTGGATTGTCCGGGAACTGAGTATCGGGGCCCAATTAACCACTTTTCTCAATGATGGCAGCGAACCCAAACAAAGCAGTTATCTGAGTGATATGGTCTTTCCCCCCGATGTCTTGGTGGCTTATATCTCCCAAGTGATGACCCTGCTGCCGGGGGATGTAATTTTAACGGGAACTCCCGAAGGAATCGGACCGCTGCAGGTGGGGGATAAAGTTCGGGTGGAAATAGAAGGCATCGGGGTTTTGGAAAATAGCGTCATGGCAGCAGAAATCGATTAACGATAATTAACAATCCTGGCGAAGACGGCGGGGTCTAGACTTGCCCCACCGACTAAAGCCCCGTTTATCTGGGATTGAGCCATAATTTCATCGATATTATCGGGTTTTACCGAACCACCGTACTGAATGGTTACTTCGGGATTGTCTAATTGTTGTCGAATCAAACCGATAACGCGGTTGGCTTCCTCGCTTTCGCAGGTTTCTCCCGTGCCAATCGCCCAGATGGGTTCGTAGGCGATAACGAGGTTTTTTTGGTCAACATTGACTAAACCCCCTTGAATTTGCTTGATAATTACCTTTTCCGTTTCTCCGGCATCTCTTTGGGCTTTACTTTCTCCCACGCAGATAATCGGGATTAAACCTTGTTTTTGGGCAGATATAACCCTTAAATTGACGGTTTCATCGGTTTCGCCGAAATATTGCCGGCGTTCACTGTGACCGATAACCACATAGTGAACCCCAATTTCGGTTAACATATCCGCCGAGATTTCGCCCGTATAAGCCCCCGATTTTTCCCAGTGGACATTTTGCGCCCCCAAGCGAATACGACCGCCGTGGAGGGTTTTAGAGAGGACAGCTAAAGCTGTGAAAGGCGCGCAAAGAACTACTTCTCGGTCGTCGGGGGTTTCCTCTAGATGGGATTTAAAATCTTGCAAAAACTCCAAAGCTTCTCTCTGGGTTTTGTGCATTTTCCAGTTACCTGCAATAACAACTTTCGGCACAGCTTAATTAATTTAGTAGATTTGATAATTTATGGTACATTTTACTGTAAGCCTTTTTGTTACCCTAAGCAAGATCACCGATAATCGCTGTCTGTCATGAACAGATTTTTTTAATACTTTTACCTGTACCTATGCCCTAATCCCCTACCAAATCCTTATGCGAACCTTAGCGATCGGCGATATTCATGGTTGCTCGAAAGCTCTAGATCACTTGCTAGAGATCGTCAATCCCAAACCGCAAGATACTTTAATCACCCTCGGTGATTACGTTAATAAGGGCAAAGACTCGAAAGGGGTGATCGAGCGCCTGATTTCCCTACATAAACAGGGCAATTTGATTCCCCTCAAAGGTAATCACGAGATTATCATGCTGCAAGCCCGTAACAACCCCCTCAAACAGCGTCTCTGGTTAGAAAAAGGCGGTAAAGCTACTCTAAAATCCTATAGCGAAGGCCACCTGATTAAAATTCCCGAATCCCACTGGGATTTTTTGGGGAAAGTCTGTATAAATAGCTACGAAACTGCCAATCATTTATTTGTTCACGCTAGTCTCGATCCCCATCTACCCCTAGCCAGACAACCAGAATACAAACTCTTTTGGGAGAAATTTCAATATCCCGCCGCCCATAGTTCGGGAAAAACTATGATTTGTGGCCATACCAGCCAAAAAAGCGGTAAACCGATTAATCTCGGCCATGCCATTTGTATCGATACTTGGGCCTACGGCAGAGGTTGGTTAAGTTGTTTAGAGGTGGAAACGGGGAAATTGTGGCAGACTAACCAGCGAGGAAATTTTCGCATTAGCCATATTCAAGATTATTATCGTTCATCCTCTCTAGGTCAGGACATTAAGGACGGTTCGCCGATTTTTGGCCGTTCACTCTTGTCAAGAGCGGCAGCAATGACATTTAAGGGCAAATAACTGGGGTAAACTCCCTCGCGAGCGCGTTTAATATCCGTTTCCTCTAGGGGAAGTTGGTATTTAATCGCAATTGCCTTGAGGATATCGCCGCGATCGATCACTCCCGCTACGGCGGAGGCCGGTGTTAACACCGTGATCATGCGGTCCGGGATAGTTTCCAGTTTCTGCACCACCGTTACTAAGGGGGTTTTTTCCTCAACAGTGGCAATTTCCCCGAGGGGATGGGCAATATCAAGCAGTTGTTTTTCTGACCAGAAACTCCGCTCGATCGCCTGTAAATCTGCCACCCGAATTAATCCCCGATAACGCCCCTCGGACGCGGCAAAATAAGCAGTATTAGCCGCTGCTTGGTCTAAAACGTATTCCTGGACGAATTCCTCTAGGGTTTGATGGGCGTTTAAAACCCGCAAATTTCTGCTCATCACCTCTCCCGCTTGCAAATTGAGGAGACTTTCCTGTAAATTAGTCAAATTATCGTAAGCGCGGGCATTTCTGAGGATAAACCAGCCCATTAATCCTAACCAAGCACCCCCCACAGCTGCCGTCAAGAGAACCAAGAAAATCCCCAAAATAATCCCCAACCAACCGATGAATTGACCACTGATCGCAGCCCAATGTAAACCTTTCCAGCGATCGCCAGTCGCTTGCCAGACCATTGCTTTTAAAATTTGACCGCCATCGAGGGGTAAACCGGGGATAAGATTAAATAGAGCAAAAAACAGGTTAATTATCGCTAAATGACCGCATATATAGGTTAAATTAGCGTTTAAATAGGGTAAGTAACTGGCTAGGGATAGGAGACAAAACAGGAGAAAACTGACGAGGGGTCCAGCGATCGCTACTTGCAGGGCCTCCGGAGGAGTCCGCGATTCTCGCTCGATCGAGGCCATTCCCCCAAAGAGAAACAGGGTAATGGAATTGACCTCGATGCCTTGGGAGCGAGCCATGAAACTATGACCTAATTCGTGGAGTAAAACCGAGATAAACAGCAATAAAGCCATGATTAAACCAATTAACCACGCTAAACCGAAACTCTGGCCAGCCAGAGACTGAATTTCTGCATCGGTGGCATTGATCAGGGTGACAAAAGCCAAAATCAAAAACCACGAGGAATCAATATAGAGAGGAATGCCCAATAAAGAGCCGATTCGCCAATTTGTACGCATAATTTTCAGTGGGGAAGTGGGGAAGTGGGGAAGTGGGAAGTGGGGGAATGGGGAAGTGGGGAAGTGGGGAAGTGGGGAAGTGGGAAGTGGGGAATGGGGAAGTAGGGGAATTCAACTAAAACCCTAAAACCCTAAAACCCTAAAACCCTAAAACCCTAAATCCCTAAATCCCTAAATCCCTAACCCCTGTCCCCTTTTAAGACATTTGGAAAATAAAAGTCATTTTGTCCCCTTTACCGAGGGAAATGCGATCGCCAGCCCGAAGACGATGACGATTGCCGGGGGGTAGGGGATTGTGATTAACGTAGGTTCCGTTGGCGCTGCCCGTGTCTTCGAGATAATAGATGCCCCCTTCGACGCGGATATCGGCATGAACCCGGGAGACGATATCAGAATCGGGAAAACCGGAAACATCGATATCGGGGGGAATGCGATCGTTAGGTTTGCCGACATGAATTACCGATAGGTGTAGGGGTAATTCAATTTTGCTATCGGTTTGTAGGTGCTGGAGACTAGCCATTTCCGTCTGTAAGCGGGTGGCAGCCGGAACTGGTGGAGGGGCAACAGGAGGAGGTGCGATCGAGGCGCCGGTGGCTGTGGGGACCGGTGGGACGGGTTCCGGTTCCGATTCCGATTCGGCCTCGGCCTCGGCTGCCACCATGGGAGCAGAATTAGGCTGTAAATTGTAGCCACACTGACCACAAAAGGTGGCATCAGTTTGGATGGTTGCCCCACAACCAGGACAGGAAGACATCCTCGGTAAGGGAGTATAACAGGCCTCGCATTGACTGGCCTCATCGGGGTTAATATGTTCGCAATTAGGACAAACGATCATTTTTAAAGTAAAAAAGCAGATTAGGAGTTGGGTGTTGGGGTGTTAGGGTTTTGGGGTGTTGGGGTGTTATACCAAATTTCTAAATCCATGACAGACATCCACGCTCGAATGCTTGCCAAACCTTCATTCGTTGTGACGCGAATAAAGAAAAATGGTATTAAGGTTTTGGGGTGTTAGGGTTTTAGTTGAAATTCCCCCATTCCCCCATTTCCCCATTCCCCCATTTCCCCATTCCCCTATTCCCTAGACAAAAGAGGAACCAGCGGCCGCATCGAGTAACCAATATAATTCCCCGGCCGGGGGGTGGATGAGACGAGAAGGATAGGAGAAAGAGTCACCATAAGCAGAGAAAATCTCATGTAGAGCGGGGCGTTTACTTTCGCCGGCAGCGATAAAGATCACACAACGGGCCTGATTGATCAGGGGAACGGTAAAAGTTAAGCGGGGATTGCCATCTTTCTCACCGACAGTGATACAGCGATCGCTCACCGTTAAAGCTGCCGTGTGAGGAAAGAGGGAGGCGGTGTGACCATCATCGCCCATTCCTAATAAAATCAGGTCAAAAACGGGAAAATCGGGAGAATTGACCCCAAACCATTGGCGGAGATGATCATCGTATTTTTGGGCGGCCAGGTGGGGATCGGGTTCATCCGTGGGCATAGGATGAATATTAGTGGCCGGGATCGGTATGCGATCGAGCCATGCTAATCGGGCCATGCGTTGATTACTGTCAGGATGATCGGGACTAACGTAGCGTTCATCTCCCCAGAAAACGTGAATTTTTGACCAGTCGAGGGGTTGAGAGGATAAAGCTTCGTAGAGAGGTTTCGGGGTACTACCGCCGGACAGAGCGATGGTAAAATAGTCCTGTTGGTCGAGGCTGGTTGTGATTTTTTCCAGAACCAGCGCCAGAGATTTTGCGATCAGAGCTTGTTTATCAGCTAAAACTTCCACCAATTTCTGCATGGGTTTTGTTATCGACTCAGGGGGGCTGTCTTTACTATAGGCTAACCATTGAGGACTCGTCTGAGAGCTTGGGAAAATTTTATTCTTTGACAGTCTCTGTCTTAGGGAAGAGATCTGGGGAAAACCCAGTCTGAGAGCTTGGGAAAATTTTATTCTGTGAGAGGGATAAGTTTAGCGATACCATATTGAGGTAATATTTCTAGAGTCGATTCTCGAAAGGGGTTGACAAGCAGAACGATTTAGCGTAGGGTTTAGCGGGGGGGCTGAGGGAAAGTTAATTAGAAATTGCAGTTTGTCAGATTGCCTCTCGGCAAAATCCTTCCGCGAATCCCCAGCGAGAACTTTTAAACAGACTAATGAATCTATTCATTGACATACCATTACAGAAACAGCGATGAACAGCTTTACTTCTTTGTCCCTGAAATTAACGGGATTGGTTTTCATTTTTTCCTTCCTTTTGGATGGGTTTATCCTGCCGCTGCCCTATCGATTTAATCAATCCCAATGGCAGGTAGGGTTCGTCAGCACCTTTGTTGATCGAGGAATTGTTCCTCTTCTGGGTATCGTTCTCGTTTTAATCGCTTACTGGATTGACGCTAACAATAGAGATGTCATTCCTAGAAAATCTCGGTTTGAATTGCGTTGGCCGATCTTTATTCTTTCCACACTGTTAGGCTTAGTTTTTCTGTTGATGATTCCTGTTCATATCAATAATATCAACCAGATTAAAAACAACGCTTTGACTCAAATTGAACAGGGTGTTGACCAAGGAGAGGGACAAATTCAGGCTTTCTTAGCCCAGTTAAATACGCTATCGCAAAATCCCCAACTATTAGAACAGCAGATCTCTCAGAGAACTCAAGTGATTGAAACTGGTCGTTTCCAAGGACAACCGATCAACACGGAACAGTTACAGACCCTCCGCCAACAAAGGGATCAATTAACTAATTTACGGGATTTATCCAAAAAACCGAAGGAGTTTAAACAGCGATTAGATGAGATAAAAAATCAGCTACAAACTCAGCTGCAAGATCGGCGAAAACAGGCAGAAAGCCAAGCTAACTTGGAGGCTTTGAAACAGTGGTTAAGAATTGGTATTCAAAGTATGTTGCTATCGATTTGCTATAGTTTGATCGGTTGGTTAGGCATTCGAGAACTAGGTAGTGTGAAAAAACGCACTGCCTAAGCAGGGGATTTATCTTAATGATCAAGTATAAAGTTTTCGTTTTCGGGACTCAGAATTCTCCGAGTCAGGAGACGAGCGCAGACAAGAGCATACTTCATCCTTAGGATCAAATCTGTAACTACTTAAATATTCAGCCACAGGGCATCAGCAAATGATGCCCTTTTATTGATTAGAACTCTTGCATAATTAATTTTTGGTGGTTCAAAAACGTCCTATAAGCTGTTCGTAATTTAAATTGCTTGTTGAGACGAGGCAAGAGGCACTCTTGCACTCTTGCAAAGGGCAACACCCCCCTACCACGTCGGGGGGGCAAGGGGGGGAGATTCGGCTAATCTAAGAATAAGCGGTTTAAATACGTCTTAGCTTAATACTAAATCCTGTTTAAAAGGTATAGGAGAGCAGGGGAGCGGGGAGCAGGGGAGCGGGGAGCAGGGGAGATGGGAGCGGGGAGAATAAATAAAAATAATCTCCTGAATTCTGACTACTGACTCCTAATCCCAGCAACAAACTTTTTCAGTAAACCCTAATTAGAGATTTTTCAGTACAAAGGCTCTAAAATGGCCAGTGCCAGTTATTGGCCAGAAGACTTGTTTTTTCAGTCTTGTGGCTTTATCATGGGTACTGTGTGGTGTGTGTGATGTGAAGGAGTAAGATGACTGCTAATAGCCAACTTATCTCCGTCAAGGCTCTACAAGCTTTGATGAAGCGAGGGTTCAAACCTTCGGTCTCTGGTAGACGGCATCAAAAATCTTGGTTAATAGCTTTAGACGGCGATACCTCAAAACGATTATTCGATATCGTTTTCTCCCTATCGGTTCTAATTTTCTTTTCGCCGCTTTATTTAATCTTAGCCTTATTGATCGCGATTAGTTCCCCCGGTCCGGTCTTCTATGTGCAGAAGCGCGTCGGTCAAAACTTCCAGCATTTCAACTGTATCAAGTTCCGTACTATGGTAATGGATGCTGATAAGGTGTTAGAGAGACTGATGGAAGACTCTCCCCAACTGCGGGCGGAATTCGAGGATAATTTCAAGCTTAAGGACGATCCTCGCATAACTTGGATTGGCAAATTTCTCCGCTTAACCAGTTTAGACGAGTTTCCCCAATTCTGGAACGTCCTGCGAGGAGATATGAGCGTCGTCGGTCCGCGGCCTTTAGTTCCCGAAGAATTGCAGAAATATGGCAATCGCATCGACAAAGTTTTAACTATTCGCCCCGGTTTGACTGGTTTATGGCAAGTTTCTGGACGTAATGACATCCCCTATCCCCTGCGGGTGCAGATGGATGTGTATTACGTTAATTCCCGTAACTGGTTAACTGATATCTGGGTAATCTTCAGAACTATCGGTGTTGTGGTTTTTCCAAAAAATAACGGTGCTTACTAAAGCGGTGAATAGTAATTAAAAATTACTCACTGCTGTTTCAATGTAACTAATCTCTAGACTGGAGGAGAGAAGGGCAAAAATTGCTTTTTTCTCCTCTTTTTTTGATAAAGATTATGACAGTAATACTAAATCTGGTTATTAAAGACTGATTATTTATTCCCCTTTTTGCATGAGTGCATGAGCAGAAAACGGGTTTCTCGGAGAAACCCGTTTTCTGTGCGTTACTCAACGGATTTAGTATAATTAAGTGAAGTCAAAAAAGAATGGCAATTATACCAAACCGGGGACTTTGCGATAGATAGAAGCGATCGATCCCCGGAATCCTACACTGGTAAATTCTACCTCATCTCCCGCTTCATAGATCTGTTCTTGCCAAACTCCCGAATCCTCGCAACGGTGACATTCAATTTTCATCTGGTTTTGATGAATAAGAATGTATTCTTTTAAGGTGGGACAGGTTTGATAATCGCTAAATTTATCACCCCTATCAAAGGATTCCGTCGATTTCGATAATACTTCAATAATCAGAACGGGATAAAGAATAAAATCATCGGTATTGTTAATCTCTCTCTCGTCACAAACCACCGCAATATCGGGATAATAATAACAATTTGCCTCCTCTAACCGGACTTTGATATCGGAAGTGAGAACAAGACAGGGACTATCTTCGAGATGGATACTCAATAAAGTAGCTATATTTGTATTTAAGACAATATGGGGCTTTTTTGCCCCTACCATTGCGTAAATCCGTCCTTTTCGGTATTCGTGCTTGATCGGACTGACTCTTTCCCCTTCTAGATACACTTCTGGAGAGACATAAAAAAAATTAGGATTCGTCACCATCGTCCTCATGCTCCCTATCCTCGAATAACTAAATTATAGCCTTTCGGAATCATCGCTCTTGGACTCAATCTCGCTAGACTTATAGATCAATGATTGTCACTTGTAATATTTGTATTACAGTTATGTGACAGAATAGAGATAACGACTCTCAAAGAGACGTTATTTAGGAATGAATCCCGAAAACGATTGATATCCATAGGTTTGCCAGAATGTCCAACGCTAAAAGTTACAAAGATACCGTTAATTTGCCTCAAACTGACTTTGATATGCGAGCAAATGCCAGCAAACGCGAGCCAGAAATCCAGAAATTCTGGCAAGATGAGCAAATATACGAGAAATTAGCGCAAAATAACCCCAAAGAATTATTTATTCTCCACGATGGTCCCCCCTACGCTAACGGGTCTCTGCATATCGGTCATGCTTTAAATAAAATTCTCAAAGACATTATCAATAAATATAAACTGCTGCAAGGCTACAAAGTGCGCTATGTGCCGGGTTGGGATTGTCACGGGTTGCCGATCGAACTAAAGGTTTTACAAAGTCTCAAAAGCTCGGAAAAAGAGGGTCTAACCCCTTTGAAATTACGTCAGAAAGCCCACGATTTTGCCCTTCAAACGCAAAAAGAACAGTGTGAAGGTTTCAAAAGGTATGGAGTCTGGGGAGACTGGGAAAATCCCTATTTAACCCTAAAACCTGAATACGAGGCCGCTCAAATTGCCGTATTCGGAAAAATGGCCCTAAAAGGTTATATTTATCGGGGACTAAAACCGGTTCACTGGAGTCCTAGTTCTCAAACCGCTTTAGCTGAGGCCGAATTAGAATATCCCGAAGGTCACACTTCCCGCAGTGTCTATGTTGCTTTTCCAATTACGTCAGTTTCAACCCCGGTTTTAACGCCATTTTTGCCTAATTTATCCGTGGCTATCTGGACGACTACCCCCTGGACTTTACCCGGGAATTTGGCCGTCGCATTAAACCCAGAATTAAACTATTCAGTGGTGGAAACTAGCGAGTCTAATTATCTAATCGTAGCGACGGATTTAGTCGAAAAATTGGCCGACACTTTTAACACAACTTTGACGATTAAAGCAACGGTTAAAGGTCTGGAATTAGAACATACTAAATATCGTCATCCTTTGTTTGACAGAGAAAGTGCTATTCTCATCGGTGGGGATTATGTCACCACTGATTCCGGCACCGGATTAGTTCATACGGCCCCCGGTCATGGTCAGGAGGATTATATCGTCGGCCAACGTTACGGTTTACCGATACTTTCTCCTGTGGATGATAAGGGAAATTTCACCGCAGAAGCGGGACAATTTGCGGGTTTAAATGTCTTGAAAGATGCTAATGAAGCAATAATTTTAGCACTGACAGAAAAGGGTTCCTTACTCAAAGAAGAAGCATATCAGCATAAATATCCCTACGATTGGAGAACCAAAAAACCGACAATTTTCCGCGCAACAGAACAATGGTTTGCTTCCGTGGAAGGATTCCGGGAATTAGCTTTAGAAGCAATTGATTCGGTGCGTTGGATTCCCGCAACGGGGAAGAATCGCATCACTTCTATGGTTAGTGAAAGAAGCGATTGGTGTATCTCTCGTCAGCGCAGTTGGGGGGTTCCTATTCCTGTTTTTTATGACGAAGAAACGAATGAACCTCTGTTAACGGAGGAGACGATTAATAACGTTCAAGCTATCTTCGCAGTCAAGGGTTCTAATGCTTGGTGGGAGTTATCCGTAGAGGAATTGTTACCTCCCAGTTATCGCGATAATGGTCGCAGTTATCGCAAGGGAATGGATACTATGGATGTGTGGTTTGATTCTGGTTCTAGTTGGAATGCGGTGGCTAATGCTCGACCAGAATTAAGTTATCCTGCGGATATGTATCTAGAAGGATCGGATCAGCATCGGGGATGGTTTCAATCGAGTTTATTAACCAGTGTGGCTGCTAATGGTATTGCTCCCTATAAAACGGTGTTAACTCACGGTTTTGTTTTGGATGAACAGGGACGAAAAATGAGTAAATCTCTGGGTAATGTCATCGATCCCAATGTGATCATTAATGGTGGTAAAGACCAGAAAAAAGAACCCGCTTATGGGGTGGATGTGATTCGGTTATGGGTGTCCTCGGTGGACTATACCAATGATGTGAATATCGGTCAAAATATTCTTAAACAGTTGGTAGATATCCGTAATAAAATCCGTAATACTGCCAGGTTTTTACTGGGGAGTTTAAATGATTTTGATCCCCTTAAAGATGCGGTAGCTTATGAAGACCTACCGGAGATTGATCGCTATATGTTACATCGTATCTCGGAAGTGTTTACGGAAGTTACGGCAGCTTTTGAAAGTTTCCAATTTTTCCGCTTTTTCCAGACAGTACAGAATTTTTGTGTTGTCGATTTATCTAACTTTTATATCGACATCGCTAAGGATCGTTTATACATTTCTGATCCTAATTCTTTCCGTCGTCGCAGTTGTCAAACAGTTTATGCTATTGCTTTAGAAAATCTTGCTAAAGCGATCGCTCCTGTCCTATCTCATCTAGCGGAAGATATCTGGCAATTTCTCCCCTATAAAACTCCTTATTTATCGGTATTTGAGTCAGGATGGCTAAACATCAATCCTGCTTGGAATAATCGCGAATTGGCCGATAAATGGGCGAAATTCCGGCAGCTACGCACCGAAGTTAATAAGGTGATGGAAACTGCCAGAAATGATAAAGCGATCGGTGCTTCTTTAGAGGCAAAAGTTTTACTTTATGTTCCCGATGAAACCTTACAACAGGAGCTAGAATTATTCAACAATTGTGAGAGTTTAACGGGGAATAAAGTCGATGAATTGCGTTATCTATTTCTCTCTTCTCAAGTGGAATTAGTCAGTGATATTAGCGCAATTCAAACCGCAGAATATAAGGGAGAATCGGACTTTGTTTCGGTGGGAATTGTCAAAGCGGACGGCGAAAAATGCGATCGCTGTTGGAATTATTCCACTCAAGTGGGAAAATTTGCCGATGATCCCACTATTTGCGAGCGCTGTAATGCCGCTTTAAAAGGAGAGTTCTAAGCTAAATTAAAAGGGTGCTTTATTGTCTAATAAAGTACCCTTGTTTAATCCTCAGCTAAAAAAAAACTTATTCACAGGTATTAACTCTAGGGAATAGATAATTAGGGATGGAAGATTACCAATCAGCTTTTTTACAACGTCATCAAGATACAGAAATACTTTGTAAATCTAATAGGAAAATAGCTGCTATGCACTTTGGAGGTATTACGATCGAATGTTTTCTGAAATCTATGATCTTAGCTTCGGTATCCAGTCAAGAATGGAAAACTGATTCCAATAACCCCGGACATACTATAACTAATCCGGGTCACAGTTTGACAACTGCTTTAAAACGTCATAATCGTCTCTATTCGAGAGTTCAAAATTTTCCAGAGGTGAGAAAATGGATTAATATAGTAGAAAAACCTAGTCAAAATTTTATAACTATGGGTTATTCCAGCAGTGAACCAAATGTGGTTATCAGCGTATAAAAGTCTGAAAAGTTGGCTTCATAAACAAGCTACTCAACTTTGAGGAGATAGTTATGTCAGAAACTTGGTTAAGATCACTGAAACAAAATTGATGATTTTAATTGGCTTAGTAAATTAAATCTAATTAACCCTTTTCAACGGTAAAAAAATATCCATCCTGATATACTTGATCGCAAGTCCATTTCCCGGAGCCAAAATAAAGCGATCGCTTTTCTGAGCGGGTGCATTAACAAAGTATAGTGGGTCTGACAGCATTTCTCCTAATTTAGACTGCCTATCGGAAATTTTAGTACAAATGCTCGGACTGGCAACTCTGGCACTCCCATGCAGTCTTAACGAGTAATCTGGATAGTCAGCAGTCCATTACGGTCATTTCCTTGTCACCCCGTCAGAGTTAAGAGCAAAGCACGGACAGAAGCGAAGTTTGACCCGACGATTAGCTAATGGTATCGATAAACATCTTCAATGCTGCTTTTGAGAAGGAGACGGGTTGCTAAAGCCTCTATAATAAGTACCCATAGAGATGCCGACAACTTCCCCTGTCGATAGCGAATAAGGAGAAAAAAAACCCAGTGTTTGTCCTCAAAGGTTACGAGTATTTTCTAGGATTTCTGCTCGCTTGCAGTTTAGTACCAATCCTATCCCTAACGGCCTCCAAAGTCCTGCGGCCTAGTGGTGGCGGTCCGGAAAGACGCACCACCTATGAATCGGGGATGGAACCGATCGGCGGTGCTTGGATTCAGTTTAACATTCGTTATTATATGTTTGCCCTCGTTTTCGTGGTTTTTGACGTGGAAACCGTCTTTCTCTACCCTTGGGCAGTAGCTTTCAATCAATTGGGCCTATTAGCTTTTGTAGAAGCATTGATCTTTATTGCTATCCTTGTGGTTGCTCTCGTCTATGCTTGGCGGAAAGGAGCCTTAGAATGGTCATAACGGCCATAATTTTCCTTATTTTTGACTTTTCATGAGAGGATAACCGGATGAGTCCCAACCCTACCAGCGAATTTAAGCAAATTATCGAACAACAAAGCGAAAAAATCCTCAATCCCATCGAACGCACCAAAGTTACCCAGGATTTATCGGAAAATGTCATCCTTACCACCGTTGATGACCTGTATAACTGGGCGCGTTTGTCAAGTCTTTGGCCGATGCTATACGGTACAGCTTGCTGTTTTATCGAGTTCGCGGCCTTGATTGGTTCCCGTTTTGATTTTGATCGCTTTGGTTTAGTTCCCCGTTCTAGTCCCCGGCAAGCCGATTTAATCATCACTGCTGGTACAATCACCATGAAAATGGCCCCCGCTTTGGTGCGTCTGTATGAAGAAATGCCAGAACCTAAATATGTGATCGCCATGGGTGCCTGTACGATTACGGGGGGAATGTTCAGCAGTGACTCCACCACCGCAGTTAGAGGGGTAGATAAACTTATCCCCGTGGATGTCTATATACCCGGTTGTCCCCCCCGTCCGGAAGCGATTATCGACGCGATTATTAAACTGCGGAAAAAAGTCGCTAACGAATCTATTCAAGAACGCGGGACTGTCCTCCAGCAAACCAATCGTTATTACAGCACCACCCACAAAATGCAGCCCACGGAACCGATTCTTACGGGTAAATATCTGCAATCGGCCACCCGTCAAGCACCCCCGAAAGAGTTACTAGAAGCCACTGGTATGCCTGTTCCCCCCGCTCTTTTGACCACGAAACAAAAGGAAGAAATCTAAATGACTGAAGAAACGACAGCTATTGTGCAAGCTGGCCCCACTTCGATTTGGTTAAGCGAAAATGGTTTTGAGCATCAAGCTTTAGAAGCTGACCATAGTGGTGTGGAATTGATTAAAGTAGAACCAGACTTTTTAATTCCTCTGGCCACTGCTTTATACGCTTATGGTTTTAATTATCTCCAATGTCAGGGTGCTTACGATTTGGGACCAGGGAAAGAATTGGTTAGTTTCTATCATCTGGTCAAAGTAACCGATAATGTCGATAGTCCCGTGGAAGTGCGCTTAAAAGTCTTTCTTCCTCGAGATAATCCCCAGGTTGCTTCGGTTTACTGGATTTGGAAAGCGGCTGACTGGCAAGAACGAGAAAGTTATGATATGTTCGGCATTATTTATGAAGGACATCCCCACCTGAAACGGATTTTAATGCCGGAAGATTGGGTCGGTTGGCCTCTACGCAAAGACTACGTTTCTCCCGAATTCTACGAACTACAGGACGCTTACTAAGTCGAAAAACTAATCACTAAGTAGGGAGGCAAAATTATTTGTAGGATGGGTTAGCGGTAGCGTAACCCATGCAGGCGTTGGGTTTCATGCTTCAACCCAACCTACGTTCATCTTATATTTAATTCCACCCACCTACTTAAATCTACATTTCGTAGCCAAACTTATTGGCATCCACTTCTTGTAAATTAATATCGATTAAACCGTATTCTGACCAGCGTTGGGAAACCTTGACCGCCATGGCCGGATCCGACTCCAAAGGTTCCCCCCATTCGTGGTCAGTTTCGGGATACATTTTTGTCGTGGCATCAATTCCCATTCTCCCCCCCAAACCGACCTTTTCGCTGGCAAAATCGAGGCTATCAAAGGGGGTTTCCGGGAGAATAAACACATCGCGAACCGGATCCACTTTAGAACTAATTGCCCAAACCACTTGCCGGGGGTCGCGAATATTAATCTCCTTATCGACGACGATGACAAATTTAGTATAGGTGAACTGGGGTAAGGCACTCCAAAAAGCTAAGGCCGCTCGTCGCGCTTGTCCGGGATAGGCCTTATCAATGGAGATAATCGCCGCTTTATAGCTTAAAGCTTCCATCGGCAGGAAAAAATCCCTGATTTCCGACACCTGTTGCCGTAAAATCGGCGTATAAATACGATTAAGAGCGATAGCCATCATCGCTTCTTCCTTGGGAGGACGACCGCTAAAAGTGGTTAAATAAATGGGGTCGCGACGATGGGTCATGCAGTGGAAATGAATCAGGGGTGAATCTTCCACACCGCCATAGTAACCCATGTGATCACCAAAGGGTCCATCTGGCAATACCTCTCCGGGAGTAATTGTTCCTTCGAGGACGATTTCTGAGTCGGCCGGCACTTCCAAAGCGAGGGTTTTACACTTGGCTAACTGTACCCCGGAACCGCCGTACAATCCCGCAAACAGCCATTCTGAGAGATCTACGGGGATAGGAGTGGCAGCAGCCATGATAATCAGAGGATCGACCCCTAAAGCGATGGCTATTTCTAATTTTTTGCCCATTTGTGCCGCTTTTCGCAGGTGACGCGCCCCACCGCGCACGGATAACCAGTGGACGGTCATGGTATTGTGAGACTGTAGCTGTAAGCGATAGACACCGACGTTAGGGGTTCCCGTTTCGCAATCTTTAGTAATTACTAGCCCTAGGGTGATAATCTGGCCTGCATCGCCCGGATAGGGGCGAATCATCGGAATTTTCTTTAAATCTACTTCATCCCCTTCTAAAATCACCTGTTGACAGGCAGGAAAAAAGTTACGGTTGGGTTTGGCTTTCAGGACATCAAATAAAACTTTACCAAAATCGATCGCTTGGGAGAGTTTTTTCGGCGGTTTCGGTTGTTGCAACAGGGCGAGTTTTTTGCCTAAATCTTCCAATTCTTCGGGTTTATTCAGGTTCATCGCCCAACAGATGCGTTCTACCGTTCCCATCAGGTTAATAGCGACGGGAAACTCGGCCCCTTGCACGTTTTCAAACAGTAGGGCCGGTCCCCCCACTTGTAGCATCCGATTAGCGATCTCGGCAATTTCTAAATCGGCAGAGACCGATGCACTAATGCGGCGTAATTGGCCACGATCTTCTAAAAGCTTAATAAATCCTCGTAAGTCTCTCGCCATGATGAAGAAATGTAAATAAATCCCTGTCTCTATTATCTCTTAGGGCGGCAGTTTCGGTGGGGGATAGTCACCTTTTTGAGAGTTGGAGGCGATTCTCGTCTAGAATTAAGTAAAAAAATCCCCATCTTGCCAGCTTCATTCCTAACCCTAAATTTATGCTTATTCAGCCCGGAGGTCAACATGATTAAGGATATTGAAATTAGTAATTTTAGATGTTTTGAGCATACCAAAATTGAAGGCTTTGAGCGAGTTAATTTAATTGGCGGTAAAAACAATTCAGGGAAAACTGCCCTATTAGAGGCTTTAATTGTTGCTGACAAGCCTGAGAATATTTTATTTTTAAGATACTTGAGAAGAGAGGCAACAAGAATTCATCAGGCATTACCAAAACAGACTTTTGAAAATTTATTTTTTAGGCAAAATCAGCCGCAAGAAATGTTGATTAAAACCCAAAATGAGAATAAACAGGAAACGGAAAATAGAATTATATTCTCTGAAAACATTTCAGAAGAGTTATCAAGAAGCACCAAAATAGCTGGTGGATTAGATTGGTTACGGGATTTTATAGAAGGAGAATCATATTTTCCCAAAGGTATAATACCTACTTTGCGATTTAATATCATCGATAAATTCTCGGGAAATAGTGAGGAATTTATTATAATTGCCACACCCAAAAATTATTTAAATATTAGCTTGAATGGACAATACATAAAACCATCCGACTATAGCTCAGAAAGTGCCAAAAATATGCCAATAATCACAACATTAATGGGAGAAATTAATGCTGATCTAGTCGAAGATTATGAACTTATTGTTTTTCAAGGCAAAAAAAATGAAGTGCTAAATTCTATTCGCATTCTCGATCCATGTATTGAAAATGTTGAGAGTTTTTATCTTGGTTCACCTAGTTTATATCTGACGAGAAAAGGAGAAACTCGTTTACCAATATCACTATTTGGAGATGCTATCAATCGCCTAGTTCAGATAATACTGAAATTAAAGGAAAGTTCTATTTTATTAATTGATGAAATTGAAAACGGCATACATTACACTAATCAAAGAGAATTTTGGAAACTGCTATTCCGATTAGCTATCGAACTAGATAGCCAAATTTTTGCCACAACCCATAGTTTAGAGATGATCCAAGCTTTTGCGGATGTGGGGTTAGAATATTATCCAGAACAGGGGGCCTATTTTGAACTAGCAAGGAGTCCCAGAACTGATAAAATTATTGGTATTAAAAGACAATTAAGCACTTTAGAGTACGCCTTAAAACATGGCAATGAGGTGAGAGGTGAGTAACTTATTAATCGTCGAGAGCAAGAATGATAAAATTTTTATCGAAGCCCTAGTGCAATACTTAAATTTTACCAAAATTCAGTTAGATAAACCGATTTGCTTTGAGGAAGATGACTATAAATGTTTACAGGGTTTAGATCAAGCTAAATTAACCAGCACTTTCGAGGAAATTAAGGCGACTATTCGTAAAAAAGCTATCCCTAAAGTTGGTATTATTATCGATCAAGATTCTGACACTAAGACAGAGCGACTAAATTGGCTTAACGATTGTCTAAAAAATGTGTATCCAGAAGCGGAAGATATTAGGGAAACCAGTCAGCTTTATAGATTGACAACAATAGAAGATCAAATCACAGAATTTGCTTGTTATTTTACCAATGTGGACGGACAAGGAAAACTAGAAACAGTTCTCAAGAAGATTAAAAGTCAAGATTCCACCTATGCGGATTGTTTAGAAGACTGGAGAAATTGTTTAAACAAGCAAGAAAAATCGATTAAAGACAAAGATTTTGATAAGTTTTGGATTAGTAACTATTTACGATTTGATACCTGTTCCACAGAAGACAAAAAACAAGCTGGCAGGAAATGCAGTATGAATGGATTTGATTATGTTATGAAAAACAAACGTCATATTTGGAACTTTGAGCATGAGGTATTAAATGAACTCAAAGAATTTTTACAACTATTTGCTGTCTAATCAAAAATCCCCCTAGAAATCTAGAGGGATTGAGGGATATATGGAGGGCAATTTAGAAGTAAATTGTACCACCCCAACGCTCGTCTAGACGGGGAGCAACCAACATATAAGCGGCGACGTTATACACATCATCTTCGGTCAGATTGCGTAATTCTGGGAAGATATCGGGACGGCTAACATTGGGATGAAATTCGCTTAGATCATCTTCACCATCGTAACTGGTGGGATGTTCTAGATAATCAATCAATGCTAACAGATTATCTCTGGGAGGTTCCGCTTTTGCTAGATCACCCAGACCCAAACTGACATTATTATTAGTTTTGGTTTTACCTTGCAGGTGACACTTAGTACAATTGGCGACAAAAAGTTTCTGTCCTTCCGTCGCTTGTTCAGAAGTCAAAGTCACCGATTCCCCTACGTCATTGAGGGTGATGGTGAGGGTTTCTTGATCGAGTTCTAAGGCACTAGCGCCGTTAAGATTGAATTGTAATACAAAAAAGACTACAGCGATCGCTGCCACAATCAAACGTTTGATCATTGTTCTCCTACTCGCAATTGTTCCAAGAAAGGGAATTTTAAGGTGACTAAAAAATTTTCTCCTCTGGGAGGGTGTCGATCGATTCTAAGTGATCACGGACACCGAGAAGATCGCAGTGGGGAATAAAGTCAAGGGGACGTTTCCGTTTTCGAGGCGGTTACTCCTGAGCGTTGGGATAAAATCAGTGAGATAATTGCTTTAGCATCTTCTAGGGCGAGATTAGTCTGCCGATCTTTATAGGAGATGCCTAATTGGTCGCAAAGTGACAACACAGATTCATCGGCCAGATCGTACTCTGCCGCAATATCAGCGATCGATAGATCAGCAAAACCCATAGTCTAACGCACCCACCAAGGATAGAGAATACTTATTAGTTACCATAATTATCATGCCATTGCTGGGGACATTCTTAACAGTGATCAGTTATCACTGATCACTGATCAGTTATCAGATGTGAGTTTTCAGTTCACTGATTACTGTTTACTGTTTACTGGACGGCTACGCCGTGCCTTTGGCAACACTGAAAAAAGCTCCCATCACCCTACACCCCACACCCCCCCTGCCCCCCCCGATGTCGGGGGGGTTGGGGGGGTCACACCCCACACCCTATACCCCACTTCCCCATCACCCCATCACCCCACTCCCCCAAAATTCCCTAATTTTCCCGACTTTTGCCTTTTTATTCCCTAAGATAGAGACTTGTGTAAACAAATTTAATTAAAATCGCAAAAAACCTGAAAAAATACTAAAATGTGATTAAGAATGTTATTTTTAGCGTTGTAAGGCTAAATCTTTCCCGATAACATTGTAATCATACCTCCACACTCTTTTGTACAAAGGGCTGCACCTTTGTTAACTTATGGATATACAACTGATCAACATCGGCTTCGGTAATATTGTTTCCGCTAATCGGGTTATCGCCATCGTTAGCCCAGAATCGGCTCCTATCAAACGCATCATCAGTGATGCTCGGGATAAAGGCTGTTTAATCGATGCTACCTACGGAAGACGGACTCGTGCGGTGATCATCACCGATTCTAGTCATGTGGTGCTGTCGGCCATTCAACCAGAAACCGTGGCTCACCGTTTCGTGGTCAACAAAGAAGCCCCTGTTAATAGTAGCAACTAAGTTATTAACCCCATGCAACCCGGTCAATTAATCGTCATTACTGGCCCTAGCGGTGTGGGCAAGGGTACGCTAGTCCGGCATTTACTAACTCGTTTCCCTAACCTCTACCTGTCCGTATCCGCTACTACGCGCCCACCTCGACCGGGTGAAATTGAGGGGAAAGATTACTACTTTCTCGACCGTCCCAGTTTCGAGGAGAAAATGGCAGCTGGAGAATTTCTCGAATCGGCCGAATACGCGGGCAATTATTATGGAACTCCCCAATCAGCGATCGCCGCTCAATTAGCAACAGGCCAGACCGTAATTCTAGAAATCGAATTAGAGGGGGCCAGACAGGTGTGTAAAAGCTTCCCCGAAGCGAGGAGAATCTTTATCCTACCCCCCAGTTTCGAGGAATTAGAACGTCGTTTGCGCGACCGGGGCAAAGATGCCGAAACAGCGATCGCCCGTCGTTTAGAACGCGCCCGAGAAGAATTGGCCGCCAGCGGGGAGTTCCCCTATCAAATCGTCAACGATGACCTAGAAACCGCCCTAGATGCCATCGAGAAGATTATTTTTAGCCGTTAGCTGTTGGGGGTTAGGTGTTAGGTTTTGGGGTTTTAGGGTTTTGGGGTTTTAGTTGAAATTCCCCACTTCCCCACTTCCCATTCCCCAAGTTACCTAAAATATCGGATGAATACCCCCGCTACATTTTTCGATAAGATACTCACAAAAATTAGCGGGGGATGAAATCCGACCAGAATATTAGCAACGGAGCATCGGTTTAATTCCACCATCTGTGGACAAACTGTGTTATAATCTACTTAACCAATGGTCGAGAATTGTTAGATGCTAGTCGTAGAAGCAAAGCTAAAAAACGGGACACTAGAGCAATATCACCGGCTTGATGAAGCTATTAGAACTTCTCAGTTTGTACGTAACTCTTGTGTTCGTTATTGGATGGATCATAAGGGTACAACCCGCAATGATCTCCAAAAACTTTGCTCGGTACTAGCTAACAATAAAGAGACACCTTGGGTTAATAAATTAAACTCTCAAGCTCGTCAATCGGCTGCTGATAGAGCCTGGCAATCAATTACTAGGTTTTATCAGAATTGTCATGCTAAGATACCGGGAAAAAAGGGTTTTCCTCGGTTCAAAAAGCATAGCCGTTCGGTTGAATATAAACTAACAGGCTACAAACTATCAGATGATCGACGTAAAATCAGATTTACTGATGGCTTTAAAGCAGGAGAATTTGATTTATGGTGTAGTCAGAAAACCTTAGTTTATTATTCAGAGCAACAGATTAGACGGGTAAGAGTTGTTAGACGTGCTGATGGTTATTATTGCCAGTTTCTGATTGACGTAGAACGGCAAGAATACCATAAACCGACGGGACAAATAACAGGAATTGACTTGGGGTTAAAAGAGTTTTATACCGACGCTCAAGGCAATACTGTAGAAAATCCCCGTTATTTAAGCAAGTCAGAAAAACGACTTAAAAAAGCACAAAGGAGATTATCAAAACGATTTCGTCAAGGAAAGAAACAGTCTAAAAACTATCACAAGCAACGGATAAAAGTAGCTAAACTTCATCTTAAAGTGTCAAGACAACGTAAAGACAAAGCAATTAAAGACGCTTTGGCGTTAGTCCAATCTAATGATCTGGTCGTCTATGAAGCTTTAAAGGTAAGAAACTTAGTCAAAAACCGTAAACTTGCCAAGTCGATTTCTGATGCTTCTTGGTATCAATTCACCGAATGGTTTGAATTTTTTGCCAAGATTTATCAGATTGTTTGTGTTGCTGTACCACCGCATTTCACTTCTCAAGATTGTTCAGTTTGTGGGACGAGAGTTCAAAAAACCTTAAGCACTAGAACTCATCAATGTCCTAATTGTCAAACAGTCTTAGATAGGGATCATAATGCAGCAATAAATATTCTTAAAAAAGGGTTGAAATATTTGGGAAATCATCTCAACGGTACTGTTGGGCAAACAGAAACCGACCCAAACGCCTTGGGAGAGTCCGACCTCTGGGTTTTCAGTGGAGACATTGAGAATCTAAGTTGTCTCGTTGAACAAGGAATTTCCGATAGTGATAGGTCAAGAATCCCCCGTCACAGCGTAGCTTGACGGTGGGAGTATGTCAAAATCAAAAAACCAACCGCAGCAGCAAGACAAGAAAGCGCAATGATTCCTACCGTTATTGAAACCACAGGCCGGGGCGAACGCGCCTTCGATATCTATTCCCGACTACTCCGGGAAAGAATCGTCTTTTTGGGACAAGAAGTAACCAGCGACCTGGCTAACCTAATTGTCGCCCAATTACTATTTCTAGAAGCAGAAGACCCCGAAAAAGACATTTACTTGTATATCAACTCCCCCGGGGGTTCCGTTTCGGCCGGATTAGGGATTTTTGACACCATGAATCAAATCCGTCCCGATGTCAGCACCATTTGTATTGGTTTGGCTGCCAGTATGGGGGCTTTTCTCCTCAGCGCCGGCAAACCGGGCAAAAGAATGAGCCTACCCAACTCGCGGATCATGATTCACCAACCCCTCGGCGGCGCCCAAGGTCAGGCCACCGATATCGAAATTCAGGCCAAAGAAATTCTCTATCTCAAACAATTACTCAATCAACACCTAGCTAGTCATACCGGTAAACCTCTCGACCTCATCGCCGAGGATACGGAAAGGGATTTCTTTATGTCCGCCGAAGAGGCTCTAGACTATGGTTTAATCGATCAAGTGATCGATCGCAGTCCTTCTGCTTCCAACCCTCCCAGTAAATAGTTATGATTGGGTAGGCTCTGTCTACCCAGATTTTTGTAAATATTTAGTAAGCGGAAATTAATCATCGATCGTCGTTATTAATATTAAATAACAATGAAAAGTTCTAGCGGATTGGGTTAAGATCGAGACGTAACCCGAAGAAAATTGCAACAGGAATCGGTAGAAACCCCCCGGTGGGTTATTAACGGAAATTTTTTTACTGGCAATCCCTATGAACTATCATCCACCCTCACAGCCCCTGCCCGCCCCCTGTATTATTGATTCTGGCGTGGTCATCGCTAAAGAAGATATGCGTCGTCTCCTCGATGATCTCGGACGAGTTCGCTACATCCATAGTCTCGAAGGAGTGATTCAGAGTGAAGGGGAGGGGTGGATAGTGGAAGTTTTCGCCGATTATCAGCAAAGCACCCTAGTTGCTAACTACAGTCTTTATCTCAATACCTATAGCTTCGATTATCTGCGTTTAACCCGCTCTCCTGACGGTGAAACCTATTTTGATCTGATCCAAGACAATCGGCAATTACGGCTGATTCCCCTGAGTAATCCACTGCAAGACCCCGATATGAAAGCCCGTCTCAATGCTGATACCCTCGAAGCCATGGTTACTCAGGTACTTTCTGCTAAGTGGGATGTGCAGTTTGAAGACGAAGACGACAACGATTGCCCTTTTTAGGCAGTGAGCAGAAATACTGGTTACTAATAACAAGGGCCGAATCTAAAACCTAATTGGTTAAGCTAAAAGCTTTGATGTGCTTAGTTTCTAACCTTCTTTTTAGGTAGGAGAATTGCCAGATTCTGTCTTTTACCTCTTGCCTTCAGAAGCTGATAACTGATAACTGATAACTGATAACTGATAACTGATAACTGATAACTGATAACTGATAACTGATAACTGAAACAGTGGGATTTTCCTTTGAATTAATCGCCCAGTGTCCCCAAACTGGTGCGCGGGTTGGGGTTTGGCATACTCCCCACGGACCGGTAGAAACACCCCGTTTTATGCCCGTGGGAACTTTGGCCACGGTGAAAGGTTTGACCCCCGCTCAAATCGCCAGCACGGGAGCGCAAATGATTCTCGCTAATACCTATCACCTGCATCTGCAGCCTGGAGAAAGTATTATCGAGAAAGCGGGAGGTTTACACGAGTTTATGGCGTGGAACCAGCCAATATTAACAGATTCGGGTGGATTTCAGGTATTTAGCCTTAGTCAACTCCGGCAAATTAAAGAGTCGGGAGTCACCTTTCGATCGCCCCGGGACGGTAGAATAATCGAAATCACGCCGGAAAAATCGATTCAGATTCAAAATGCCCTCGGTGCTGATGTGATTATGGCCTTCGATGAATGTCCCCCCACGGGAGTCAGTCATGAGACCATGAAAGCATCCATAGAACGCACCTATCGCTGGTTAGAGCGCTGTCTGACGGCCCATCAACGACCTCAAGAACAGGCTTTATTCGCCATAGTACAAGGGGGAATTTATGAGGATTTACGGGCAGCGGCGGCGCAATCTTTAGTAAAACTCGATTTACCCGGTTATGCTATCGGGGGCGTGAGTGTGGGGGAAGAAACGAGCCTAATTCATCGCATTGTCCAGATAACTGCCCCTTTACTCCCCGAAAATAAACCCCGTTACTTGATGGGAGTGGGAACCTATCGAGAAATGGCCAAGGCGATCGCTAGTGGCATAGATCTGTTTGATTGCGTCATTCCCACCCGTTTTGGTCGCCATGGCACAGCTTTGGTGCGGGGAGAGCGTTGGAACCTAAAAAATGCCCGTTTTAAGGAGGATTTCGCCCCTTTAGACGAGACTTGTGCCTGTTACACCTGTCAACAGTTTAGCCGTGCCTATCTGAATCATTTAATTAAATCGGGGGAAATGTTGGGTTATATTCTCTTATCTCTGCACAATATCGCCGAATTAATCAGATTTACCCGTGAAATTCGTCAATCTATCCTAGGGGGGACTTTTGCCCAAGATTTTGCCCCTTGGCTTGAGGATGCCGTAGATGTCACCCCAACGTGATAAAATTTCAGGAAACGTTTGAAAATTTTCTTGTCAAGGTAGATAGAGAGATGGAAACTGCACTTTTGTTCGCCAAATTGCCAGAAGCATACCAAATTTTCGACCCCTTAGTCGATGTCTTGCCCCTGATTCCCCTATTTTTCCTCTTGCTGGCCTTTGTTTGGCAAGCATCCGTCGGTTTTAAATAAATCGACTTTCAATTATCAGTTATCAGTGAGCAGTTATCAGTTATCAGTGAGCAGTTATCAGTTATCAGTGAGCAGTTATCAGCTTCTGAAAGCAAGAGGCAAGAGGCAAGAGGCAAAAGACAGAATCTGACAATTCTCCTACCTAAAAAGAAGGTTAGAAACTAAGCACATCAAAGCTTTTAGCTTAACCAATTAGGTCTGAGATTCGGCCTTTGTTATCAGATTTGAGTTTTAAGTGAGTGGTATTAAGTGAGGAGTACGAAATGACATTAACACTGCTGTCTTTTCACTGTTTACTGTTTACTTTTTACTGTTTACTGAAAAAGCTTCCCAGATTAAAACAAAGTCCCGGTTAAATCAGCACCAGTTAAGTCCACATCTTCTAAAATTGCCCCGCGCAAATCAGCATAACTGAGATCCGCACCCCGGAAACTGGCCCCGGTGAGATCGGTGATAAATCCGTCTCTTTCGGGACTAGCACGAAAATTAACCCGGCAAAGTTGGCAATTAGCCAAATTAGCTCGATATAACAGGGAACCGCTCAGATTAGCATAGTTGAGATCGGCTCCGCAAAAGTTAGTTTTGCCTAAGTCGGTGCGTTGGTCGGAAGTGGAGCGAAAATCCGTATCGATTAATACGGCCTGCTGGAGATTAGCACTGTTGAGATTAACACCGTTTAAGACGGCTTTGGTTAAATAAGCGGCTTCTAAATTGGCTTTGATCAGATTAGCTCCGCTTAAGTCCGCATCGCGTAAACAGGCTCGATAAAAGTCCACTTGACTTAAATCTGCTCCCCAAAGAATCGCCTCACTTAAATCCGCTTCCCTCAGCAGCGATCGCGCAAGGCGTATTTTTCCTAACCGGGCCTGTCGCAGATCAGCACGGCAAAAATCGACTCCCGGGAGGATAATATTCGTTAAGTCGCCTTCCCGCAAATTAATCCCCCGAAAATCTCTTTCTCCCTCCCGATAGCGTTGACAAAGTTCTTCTAGGAGCATGGAAATTTTTCCTTATCATAATTGAGGCAAAATGTCAAGGGTTTGGTGATTTTTATTTAGGGAGATGGAAAGCTGGCAGACTCTCGAATTCTCGGGCCCGTTGACGCATTTGCTGACTAATGCGATCGCAAACCACCTGACAGAGATCATAGATGACGGGGTCGGTAATTTGATAGTAAACGCTGACTCCTTGGGGTTGTCGCGAGATAATTCCCGCTTGGGTTAAAGCTTTCAGGTGTTTGGAGAGATTGGCCTGGCCTAGTCCGGTAGCTTCAGCGATTTCTTTACCATTCATCGCGCCTAATTGCAAGCAACTGAGAATCTGTAGGCGACTGACTTCCGACAGGACTTTGAAATAGTCCGCCACGGAAGCGAGGACGACGCTAGAGGTTTGGGGGGAGAAACTGTCTAACATGGGTGGGTAATAAAGTGACCAGTTAAAAAGGCTGACAATAGGTGATCGTTTAAAACTTTATAACTATTGACTACTATAGTTTAACTGGAGAGGTAACTAGAGTCTAGTCGGCACGAGCGATCGAGATTGGGTTATTCAGGAATCTACTGCTGCAAGAGTGCCGCCTAACTCCACCAACAGACTTTTTATCGCAAACCCTAATTATCACCGAGCATGGTACTGATTAACTGCCGGACTGTAGTGCTAGGATGGTTCTCTAAATTGCTTGGTAAAGCCCATTCTGAGTCAAGATAGGACATCTTCAGTAAATCTCTCACTTGTTTTGATTTAGCTTGTCCTGTACTTTGGGCAACCCCAAAAGCTTGATAAAGTTCTGTGGCCGAAATGTGGGGATTTTGACTAGGATCGAAGAGAAAATTGACCATTCCTAGGGCGTGAGTAATGCCGGCAGCCCAGGAATTGGCTTTACCTTTTTCTAGGGGAGAGGGACGCTTACGAGCTAAAGTTGCGGTTAATTGGCGAATAAGTTGGGCGTATTCTTCATTAAGATATTTAGCGGCAAATTTATCGGTAATAGCGGTAATTTCTTGATATTTGGCCTGCATTGCCTTGGGAACATTTTCCGATTTAGGAACAGCTGGGGGCGTTTTTTTCGATGTTGCTGCCGCTTGCTGTTTAGCACGTTGTTCAGCATTATATTTTTCTTGAAAAGCTGTTAAACCCTCCTGACTGGTGATATCAAAACCCTGCTGATGCGCTTGTAACAAGAGATTTTTCATAAAACCGCCACTGTTGGGATCGTTCATCAGTTGACTAAAGCGATCGCCTAATTGCTCTAAATATTTAATAATAGCCTTAGCCTGAGTTAATTTATATTCTCGTCCCAAAAATTGCCAAAAACTAATTAATTCAGGGATAGCATCTTCGGTTTCCGTCGGATCGAGGATAGTAATTTTGCGTGGTAAGATCTTCTCCATTAAGATCTGCACATCTGCCTTAGTCATGGTAGCAAGGGTATAACCTTCATAGAGATAGGCCAACTCGACAAAGGTAGCAATCCAACCACAACCTTCTTGTTTTTCTTGATAATAGGCATCTCCCTCGGGCGAATTGATATATTCTTCGATCGCTCCATTAATATAATCTTCTAGTAAGGGTTCGGCTTCATCGTAGTCTAAATTATCTAATTGTCGGATATTAAAAGTCATAACTGTAGGTTTTCCTTCGAGGCTTTCCTTTAATTTTAGGGGATTAGCTGACCGACAGCCAAACTAACGCTAAAATAGTCTTTGCTGTCCGGGGTTGTTGCTTGCTCCTGACGGTGATTGTAACCGGTAACTGAACATGACTTCGATTCGTCAACTGCATCAACAACTCGTTAATAAAGAAAAAACAGCCGTCGAAATCGCCACAGAATTTCTTGCTCGTATTGAAGCGATCGAACCACAAGTAAAAAGCTTTCTCCATTTAACCCCGGATTTAGCCCTCGCACAAGCCCAAAAAGTGGACGAGAAAATAGCTAGAGGTGAATCTCTGCATCCCTTGGCAGGTATTCCCATCGCATTAAAAGATAATCTCTGCACCAAAGGTATCCCCACCACCTGCGCTTCTCGGATTTTAGAGAATTTTGTCCCCCCCTACGAGTCCACCGTTACCCAAAAATTACGAGATTTAGGGGCAGTTATCGTCGGTAAAACCAATTTAGACGAGTTTGCCATGGGTAGTTCCACGGAAAACTCTGGTTATCACGTTACTGCTAATCCTTGGGACTTATCCCGGGTGCCGGGGGGATCTTCCGGGGGTTCAGCTGCGGCTGTGGCCGCTCAAGAATGCGTGATTGCCCTAGGATCGGATACGGGTGGATCAATTCGTCAACCAGCTTCATTTTGTGGCGTTGTTGGGTTAAAACCGACCTATGGCTTAGTTTCTCGCTTTGGTTTGGTGGCTTACGCTTCTTCTCTCGATCAGATTGGTCCGTTTGGTCGTACCGTAGAAGATGCGGCGATTTTATTACAAGCGATCGCAGGTTACGATCCCCAAGATTCTACCAGTCTCAATCTGCCGATTCCCGACTATAGCCAATTCCTGAAAACCAGTTTAAAAGGGCTAAAAATTGGCGTAATTAAGGAAACTTTCGGGGAAGGTTTGGATCAGGTGGTTGCCGAGGCAGTTAATCAAGCTTTAGAGCAGTTAAAGGCCCTCGGTGCCACAATTAAAGAGATTTCCTGTCCCCGTTTCCGTTACGGATTGCCCACCTACTACATTATCGCTCCCTCGGAAGCATCGGCGAATTTAGCCCGTTACGATGGGGTTAAATACGGTATTCGGGAAGATGCCGATAGTTTGATTGATATGTACACCAAGACTCGCGCTCAGGGTTTTGGTGCGGAGGTTAAGCGCCGGATTATGTTGGGAACCTATACCCTCTCGGCGGGTTATTATGATGCTTATTACCTGAAAGCACAAAAGGTAAGGACTTTGATCAAAGAGGATTTCGATCGAGCTTTTCAATCGGTAGATGTGTTAGTTTCTCCCACTTCACCGACCACAGCTTTTAAAGCCGGGGAAAAAACGGCGGACCCTCTGAGTATGTATTTATCGGATTTAATGACTATTCCCGTCAATTTAGCCGGTTTACCCGGGTTAAGTCTTCCCTGCGGTTTTGATGGGCAAGGTTTGCCGATTGGTTTACAATTAGTCGGTAATGTGTTGCGCGAAGATCAATTATTTCATGTCGCCCACGCCTACGAACAGGCCACCGATTGGCACAAACGTCAACCATCTTTTACAAATTGATACAATTGCCGATGGCTATCTTTTGCCGGTAGCCATCAAGTAAAAATCGGCAACCCCGAAAATCTCTCAAGCTTTCTTTTAATTGGGGACAAGTTATCGAAAAAGCTTTTACTTCGTCATCCCAATTGCTCAAAAACAGGAGCTTACTGAAGAACACAATAAAAAACTGCTGCTAAACTAGAGGCCTCTTTTTGAGTTTAATTGCGTGAAAACTGACAGTATTTTCTATCAACTCTTACAAAGATTTCCCGCTTGTTTCTTTGATTTGTTGAACCTTCCCCCCGAAATC